>NZ_LZKF01000104.1:0-46736 GCF_001672665.1 Mycobacterium sp. E2238
GCTCCGGGGTGTCGGCGCGGTTCGCGATCGCCGCGGCCGAAACCGTGGCGGCAGCCGCCCGGCACCGCGGCGCGGTGCTTGGCGAGACCGATCCGGTGGCCCGCGTGGTCGACCTCGGCACCGTGATCGACGTCCTGCGCGGCAAGCTGGAATTCGAGTCCGGTGAGGAAGGCCGCGAACAGGCCGTGCTCGAACACCTGCTGCGCCGCGCGACGGCCGACACCGCGCCGCGGTGCCGGGCGGCTGCCGCCACGGTTTCGGCCGCGGCGATCGCGAACCGCGCCGACACCCCGGAGCGTTGGTCGACGGAGTTGGACTCCCGCAGGTACCGGGCGAACCGGGCGATCACCTGCATCAGGTAGTCGGGCACCTGCGCGGACAGGTGCGCCTCCTGCACGATGACGCCAACCTCCGCCTCGAGCTCCAGCGGGTAGTGGGTGCGGATCTCCGCACCGAACCGGTCTTTGAGCGGGGTGATGATGCGGCCGCGGTTGGTGTAGTCCTCGGGGTTGGCGCTGGCGACCACCAACACGTCCAGCGGCAGGCGCAGCGTGTAGCCGCGGACCTGAATGTCGCGCTCCTCCATCACGTTGAGCATCGACACCTGGATGCGCTCGGCGAGGTCGGGAAGCTCGTTGACCGCGACGATCCCGCGGTGTGCGCGGGGGATCAGGCCGTAGGCAATGGTTTCCGGGTCCCCGAGGCTGCGACCCTCGGCAACCTTGATCGGGTCGATGTCGCCGACCAGGTCCGCGACGCTGGTGTCGGGCGTCGCCAGCTTCTCGGTGTAGCGCTCGCTGCGGTGCTTCCATTCGATCGGCAGGTCGTCGCCCAGAGTGGCGGCCTTGCGGATCGACTCCGGCGTGATCGGCGAGTAGGGATGCTCGCCCAGTTCCGCGCCGGCGATCACCGGCGTCCACTCGTCGAGCAGCCCGGTCAGCGCGCGCAGCAGCCGGGTCTTGCCCTGGCCACGTTCGCCGAGGAGCACGAAGTCATGCCCGGCGATGAGCGCCCGCTCCAGTTGGGGCAGGACGGTGTCCTCGAAACCCAGGATCCCCGGCCAGACAGCTTCACCTTCCGCGCCGTCGGCGAGCCGCGTCAGCAGGTTTTCCCGAATTTCCTGTTTGACTCCCCGTTCACGATGGCCGGCGGCACGCAGCTCGCCGACGGTGCGGGGCAGATTGCTGGGTGATGGCACCACTCCACGCTACGCGTTGCCCACTGGCCCCACGCGCTGAGCGTTCAGTGAGCGAAGTGGCGGGCCCCGGTGAGGTACAAGGTGACGCCGGCGCTGGCCGCCGCCGCGGTCACCTCGTCGTCACGCACCGACCCGCCCGGGTGCACGATCGCTTTCACCCCGGCGGCGGTCAGCGTCTCGAGTCCGTCGGGGAACGGAAAGAACGCGTCCGAGGCCGCGACCGCGCCGCGAACTCGATCGCCGCCTCGTTCGACGGCCAGCCGGGCCGCGTCCACCCGGTTCACCTGCCCCATCCCGACGCCGATGGTCGCGCCGCCGCCGGCGATCACGATGGCGTTCGACTTGACCGCCCGGCACGCCCGCCACGCGAAGACCAGATCGGTCAGCGTGGCCGGATCGGCCGGTGATCCCGTCGCCAGAGTCCAGTTCGCCGGGTTGTCACCGTGCGCGTCGAGCTCGTCACGTTGCTGCACCAGCAGCCCACCGCTGATCGGCCGCAGCTCGATGCCGCCGGTCAGCGGCTCGGAGGCCACCAGCACCCGGATGTTCTTCTTGCGCGTCAAGGCTTCCAAAGCCTCCGGCGCGTAGGCCGGCGCGATGATGACCTCGGTGAAGATGGTGCTCACATACTCGGCCATCTCGACGCTGACTTCGGTGTTGGCCGCGATGACGCCGCCGAAGGCGCTCAGCGGATCGCATTCGTGGGCTTTGCGGTGCGCGTCGGCCACCGATTCCGACGAGATGGCGATCCCACAGGGGTTGGCGTGCTTGATGATTGCGACGCAGGTCTGTTCGTGGTCGAAGGCGGCCCGCCAGGCCGCGTCCGCGTCGGTGAAGTTGTTGTACGACATCTCTTTTCCGTGCAGCTGCTCGGCTTGCGCCAACCCCGGCCAGGCGGCGGGGTCGCTGTAGAGCGCCGCCTGCTGGTGCGGGTTCTCGCCATAACGCAGCATCGTCGAGCGGCTCCAGCTGCGCCCCAGCCACTTGGGGAACGCCGTCGGCGGGTGCTCGGGCGCCAACGTCGACTCCATCCAGCCCGCGACGGCGATGTCGTATTCGGCGGTGTGCTGAAACGCCAGCGCCGCCAGCTTTTTGCGCTCGGCGAGGGTAAAGCCGCCGTGCCGCACCGCGGCGAGCACGCCGTCATAGCCGCGCGGATCGGTGATCACCGCCACGCTGGGATGGTTTTTCGCGGCCGCGCGGACCATCGACGGCCCCCCGATGTCGATCTGCTCGACGCATTCGTCGATGCTGGCGCCAGAGTCGACGGTCTCGCTGAACGGGTAGAGGTTGACGACGACGAGTTCGAAGGCGGCGACGCCGAGTTCCTCGAGCGCGGCGGCGTGCTCGGGTTTGCGGAGATCGGCCAGCAGGCCGGCATGCACCCGCGGATGCAACGTCTTGACCCGCCCGTCGAGCACCTCGGGAAAGCCGGTCAGCTCCTCCACCCGCGTGACCGGGATCCCTTTTTCGGCAATGGTCTTCGCCGTCGACCCGGTCGAGACGATCTCGACGCCCGCGTCGGCCAGCCCGCGGGCGAGTTCGACGAGCCCGGTCTTGTCGTAGACGCTGATCAACGCGCGCCGGATCGGCCTTTTCGCCGTCTCCGGCCATTCGTCGGTGGTCATCGCTTGGTCGCCTTTCGTCCGATCGTCGCTGTTCTTCCGACCAGGGTCAGGCCACCGGTCGCGATCTCGGCCACCACGTCCACCAGGAGCTTCCGTTCGGTGACCTTGATGCGTTCATGCAGGGACTCTTCGCTGTCACCGTCGAGCACCGGCACGGATTGCTGCGCCAGGATCGGCCCGGTGTCCGTTCCGGCATCCACCAGGTGCACCGTACAACCTGTGACCTTGACGCCGTAGGCCAACGCGTCGGCCACGCCGTGCGCGCCCGGAAACGCCGGCAACAAAGCGGGGTGGGTATTGATGATCCGGCCGTAGAAGCGCGAGAGGAACTGGGGCCCAAGTATTTTCATGAACCCCGCCGACACCACCAGATCGGGCGCGTGCGCGGCGGTGGCTTCGGTGACGGCCGCATCCCAGGCGGCGCGGTCGGGGTGATCGCCCAGCCGGGCGGTGAACGTCGGCAGCGATGCCCTCGCGGCGATCTCGGTGGCTAGACACTCGCGATCGGCACCGACCGCGACCACGCGGGCGGGGTAGTCGCCGACGGCGGCGTCGAGCAGCGAACTCAGCAGCGACCCGGTGCCCGATGCCAGTACCACCACTCGCGCCGGCGCACTTGGGGGCACATGGAGCGGTTCGGCCACAAGCAGAGAGCCTAGTGGGAGCTACTCGCCGGGCTCGCGGTCGGTCGCGGTCGGCTGCGCGTCGTCGGGGGGCGGGGTGGGGTCGTCGCCCACCGCCTCGGCGTCGTCGCCGACCAGCGCGTCGGGCGCGGCGAACTCGTCGGGATCGGCGGAATCCGGCGGCGGTTCGTCGTCCGCCTCGTCGAAAGCCCCGGCAAAGTCCGCCGGTTCTTCGGCCGCGGCGGGCGCGGGCTTGGGTCGCCGGGGCCGGGCCCGGACGCCGCCGCTCATCACCAGGGTGATTCCGCCGACGACCGAGAACCAGAAGAACACCCCGATGAGCAAGGCGCCCTGGTCGACGCCCACATCACCGAAGTTTCCCAGCCGGCCGCTGCCGCCGTATGCGAGCAGGGACATCGCCAACGCCCCCGCGACGGAGGCGACCAGAAGCTTGGCCGTCGCGGGAATCAGCGGGAGCGCACGGCGAGCGCACTGCTGCCCGACCGCCACCCCGGAGGACGCGCCGATGATGAGCAGGGCAACCCACACCGGGCCGAGCGGCGGGTGGGGGGCCGCGGCCAGGATCGGCAGGGCCGGAATGTCGCCGCCGAAGACGGTGAACGAACTGAACGTCGCGAAGCCGAGGTGGGCGCTGGACCCGACCGCCATCGCCGAGGTGCCGACGATGACGTTGGGCGCGTACAACATCGACAGCACCGTGAGGCTGAACTGCCCGAATATCGAATCGGTGATCCCGTAGAGGTCTTGCATCGTCGCCCAATGCACCACCAGCGACGCCGCCGTGACCAAGCCCGAAAGCCCGAGCAACGCCAGCACACCGGCCGACGCGGCGCGCAGGGCATCGGCCAGCCAAAACGGCAGCGACGACGCCGCCAACGCCCTTCGCCCCACCCGGGACCCCACACCGATCGCGGCGCCGACGGTGTGCACGACGAGGACGCTGGTGAACGCGCGCAGGGCGCTGGGCGTCTGCAGCTCGGTGATCACCGACGAGGCGTCGTGGATGACGGCCAGGGCGATCGCCGCGATCAGCAAGGGACCGCCCAGCGCCGACGCGACCACCCAGCGGACGACCAACCAGGAGGAATACGGAGAGGTCGCCCGCGCCGTGCTGCGCGCGGTCGCCCAGATCATGAGCAGCACCGGCAGCAGCGGCATCACGCCCAGTTCGCGGCCGCCGATCGAGATCGGCACCTGGTGCACGCCCAGCCACATGCTGGCGATCGCGCCCAGCGCGCCGGTCATGTCGCTGTTGGCGATCAACAACTGCAGCAGCGTGACCGCGGCGATGATGACCAAGGCCACCACCGCCGGGCCGAACGCGACGCGGACGAGGTCGCGCGCCTGGCGAGCGCCCGCTGGCCGGTTGTCCGCGCCTTCCGACACCCTTTTCACTCTTCGGCGTACGTCCCGACTAGGCGCGAGGGCGCACGGTTAGGAGGGTGCTGGACCAGACGGCGACGAGGGCGGCTGCTGCTCCTGGCCGTAGGGCGGCTGGCCCCCGCCCTGGTTGGAGTAGTTGGGCGCCGAGCCCTCGGAGCCCGAGCCGGCCGCGGGCGGCGGGCTGAAGCTGGGGAAACCGGTGGGCGGCGTGGACGGTCCTTGCTGCGCGGCCGCCTGGGGCCCGGATTGCGGCTGGGCACCGAAACCGCCGGTGGGAACCGCGCTTTGGGTCGGGGCCTGGCTGGCGGGGTAGCCGCCGTACTGCGACCCGTATCCGGGGTGCTGCGGCTGCTGCTGGCCGGGCTGGCCGTAGTAGGGCTGCTGGCCGTACTGCCCGTACTGGCCGTATTGGCCGTACTGGGCGTAGGGGTCGTACTTGGGCCGCGGCGCCGGCGCCGTGATGACGCCCGCCTCCAGCAGGACGACCACGACGGCGGCGATCGCCTGGAGCACGCTGCACGCGACCAGGGGCCACATCGCCCAGCCGATCGCGACGCCGGCCGGGAGGTTGATCGTCTCGGTGATGGCCAGCAGCGCACCGAGGACCGCGATGACCGCGACGACTCCGGTGTAGCTCTTGCCCTTGGGCAGCAGGCTCAGCCCCGCGAGCAGCGCGGCCAGCACCGCGACGATCACCGCCGTACCCGCGTCGCCGGCGCGTCCGCCGACGCCCGGGCCGAGGTCGGAGCCGATGGTGAACGTCGGCCCGAAGTTCAGCAGATACACCGCCAGGCCGAGCACGACCACCGCGATGTTCAGGTAGAGCGGGAGCTTGGTCGCGCCGTCGTCGTCCTTGGTGAACGACGGCGTGCCACCTGAGTAGGAGCCCCCGGGTGATGCGGGCTGATATCCGGGGCTACCGGGCGAGTAGGTCATGGCTCCTCCTGTTGCTTCCAGTGCCTTGAAGTGCCTCTGCGGGCGCCACAGTTGCGTCGCGACGCTGTGCTTGCGGGCGCGCCGTTCCATAAACGCCGTGCCCGGCGGTTGCGTTGCGACGCGATCGATCAACCACGCTAGCGCACTTCGGAACGCCGGTGCCGTGGCCACCGGCTTGGACGTCGATCCGTGCCGCCACGGCGGCGGCTTGCTCAGCGCAGGTAGAACACGTTCTAATTCTCTCCATGGATTACGGGCTTGTGCTTTTTACCAGCGACCGTGGCATCTCTCCGGCGTCGGCCGCGAAGCTTGCCGACGAACACGGCTTCACGACCTTCTACGTGCCAGAACACACTCACATCCCGATCAAGCGCGAGGCGGCGCACCCGACGACGGGCGACGCGTCGCTGCCCGACGACCGCTACATGCGGACGCTAGACCCATGGGTAAGCCTGGGCGCGGCGTGCGCCGTCACGTCACGGGTGCGGCTGTCCACCGCGGTGGCGCTGCCCGTCGAACACGACCCGATCACGCTGGCGAAAAGCATTGCCACCCTCGACCATTTGTCTGCCGGACGCGTCAGCCTCGGCGTCGGGTTCGGGTGGAACACCGACGAGCTCGCCGATCACGGCGTGCCGCCCGGGCGGCGCCGCACCATGCTGCGCGAATACATCGAAGCCATGCGGGAGCTGTGGACCAAGGAGGAAGCGGCCTACGACGGCGAGTTCGTCAAGTTCGGGCCCAGCTGGGCGTGGCCCAAGCCCGTGCAGCCGCACATTCCCGTGCTGGTCGGGGCGGCCGGTAACGAGAAGAACTTCAAGTGGATCGCCCGCAGCGCCGACGGCTGGATCACCACCCCGCGCGACTTCGACATCGACGAGCCGGTGAAGTTGCTGCA
The DNA here is from genome assembly GCF_001672665.1 of Mycobacterium sp. E2238. Classification (NCBI taxonomy): domain Bacteria; kingdom Bacillati; phylum Actinomycetota; class Actinomycetes; order Mycobacteriales; family Mycobacteriaceae; genus Mycobacterium; species Mycobacterium sp. E2238. The sequence continues at coordinate 6,688 of NZ_LZKF01000104.1, forward strand.
GGACACCTGGGCGGCTGCCGGCCGCGACGGCGCCCCGCAGATTGTCGCGCTGGACTTCAAGCCGATTCCCGAGAAGCTCGCCAAGTGGGCCGAACTCGGGGTGACCGAGGTGCTGTTCGGCCTCCCGGATCGATCCGAGGACGAGATCGCCGCCTACGTCGAGCGGCTGGCCGGCAAGCTGGCCGCTCTCGTTTAGCTTCGCGATCCGCGAGACATAAACCACGGCGGCCACCTGCGGCGTGTCGCGTGCGTGGTTTATGTGTCGCGGAAGAACCGGGCCGTCACGCCGGCGTGCAGCGGTTGCCGTAGTCGAAGGAGCGCACCCGCACCGAGTGCCCGAGCGGGTCGCCGTCGATGAGCAGCGCGACCAAGTCGTCGTCCTCGGTGGTGGACAGGAACCGGCTGCCGTCGTCGAGCCGGCCGACGATGATCCCGGTCGGGCGGCCGTCGTCGCGCCGCACCGTGTACGTCTCGACGGTGCCGACGCCGTCGGCGTGCTCGGTCACCGGAACGGTCGGCCAGCCGGCGACCTGCGCCTGCGCCTGGGCGCTGCGATCGGGCTTCCACTCCGCCGGAGCGGTGGAGTACACACCGACCGAGTACTTGCTCAGGATGCCGCCGTTGGCGCCCACGAGACCGAATTCACCTGGTGTGCTTCGCATTTGCGCGACGGTCTCGGCTACCGCATGCATCGAGTAATTGTTGCCGGCGCCGCCGAAGAACGGCAGCCCGCCGGTCAGGGTCAGGCCGCGCGGATCGTCGGGCGCGACGCCCATGCCGTCGCAGATGTTGAATACCGGCACCGGAAAGCAGCTGTACAGATCGAAGGTGGCGACATCGTCGATGCCGATGCCGGCCATGGCCAGCGCCTCGCGCACGGCCAACAGGTGCGACGGCGCATGCCCGAGATCGGGTCGCTCGAGCAGCGCCTGTTCCTCCAGATCGGCGTGGCCGTGCAGATAGACCCAGTTCTCCTCGGGCACTCCGAGGCGGCGCGCCGCCTCGACCGACATCAGTAGCGCGGCAGCGCCCTGGTTCACCTGGTCGCGGGCGACCATCAGCCGTGGGTAGGGCTCCGCGATCATCCGGTTGCGCTCGGTCACGGTGATCAGCTCATCGACCGTGCGTTCTACCGGTGCGGCGGCGAACGGATTGCTGGCCGCGATCTTCGTGAACGGCGCGAGCAGCTCGCCCATCCGCCGCCGGTATTCGACCGGTCCGAGCCCCGTCCCGGCGCGCCGGGCGTTTTCCAGCAACGCGTACTGGATCGGCGCGCTGGTCAGGCCGTGGCTGACGGTGTAGCGCGAGACCAGCTTCTCGATGCCCTGCCCGCGGTCCTCCAGATCACCGTCGACCGTCTCGGTGAAGTCGGGCTTGGCTTCGGCTTTGGCGAAGTAGCGCAACGTCGAGGTGGCGTCCGATCCGAACACCATCGCGACCTGAGAGCGGCCGGCCGCGATCTCCCCCGCTAGCTCGCTGATCAGGTGCTGCGGCCCCTGTCCCCCAACGATTTCGAGGATCGCGCGGGCGGGCGAAGCGCCGATGCGGTTGGCCACGGACCGGGGGTAGTTGTTGGACCGCCCGAGCGGGGCGTTGATAAAGCCCGAAATCTCGAACTGCCGGACGCCGGCCACGGTGTCGATGGCCGCGGCGACATCCTCGCCACCGCAGTCGTCGACGGCGGCCCGGGCCGCCGCGGCGGCCAGCTCGACCGGCGACATCGCGCGATAGTTCGGGTCGTCGACGCGTTCGGCGGCCTGCCCCACACCGACGACGACGGGGGTGTTCGGGTCGAGATTCATAGACCAACTATCTACCGCAGGTCCGTCTCCCGACCTAATCGGGGGGCCTCGCAGCTTGCGCCGCGATCGCGGACTACAGGCTCTGCAGGATCTCCCTGGCCAGCGCCGCGGTCTCCGACGGCGTCTTGCCCACCTTGACGCCGGCCGCCTCCAAGGCCTCCTTCTTGGCGGCCGCGGTGCCCGACGAGCCGGACACGATGGCGCCCGCGTGGCCCATCGTCTTGCCTTCGGGCGCAGTGAACCCCGCGACGTAGCCGACGACCGGCTTGGAGACGTTGGCCTTGATGTAGTCGGCCGCGCGCTCCTCCGCGTCGCCACCGATCTCACCGATCATCACGATGACCTTGGTGTCGGGGTCCTTCTCGAAGGCCTCGATGGCGTCGATGTGGGTGGTGCCGATGACCGGGTCCCCGCCGATGCCGATCGAGGTGGAGAACCCGAAATCGCGCAGCTCGTACATCATTTGGTAGGTCAGCGTGCCGGACTTGGACACCAGCCCGACGGGCCCGGGGCCGCTGATGTTCGCGGGGGTGATGCCGGCCAGCGCCTCGCCCGGGGTGATGATCCCCGGACAGTTCGGCCCGATGATGCGCGTCTTGTGACCCTTGTCCAGGTTGTAGGCCCACGCGTATGCGGTGTCCTGCACCGGAATTCCCTCGGTGATGACGACCAGCAGCGGGATCTCGGCGTCGATGGCCTCGATGATCGCGTCCTTGGCGAATTTCGGCGGCACGAAGACGACGGACACGTTGGCGCCGGTCTCCTTGATCGCTTCCGCGACCGTGCCGAACACCGGGAGCTCGACGTCCTTGCCGACGGGGTCGACGTGCGAGACGGTGGTGCCCGCCTTGCGGGCGTTCACCCCGCCCACCACCTGGGTGCCGGCCTTGAGCATGAGTGCGGTGTGCTTGGTGCCCTCGCCGCCGGTGATGCCCTGGACGATGACTTTGGAGTCCTTATTCAGGAAGATCGACATTGCTTGGCTCCCTTACTTGTTCGCCAGCTCGGCGGCTTTGTCGGCGCCGGCGTCCATGGTCTCGGCCTGGATCACCAGCGGGTGGTTGGCTTGGGCCAAGATGCGGCGGCCCTCGTCGACGTTGTTGCCGTCGAGCCGCACGACGAGCGGCTTGTTCGCCTCGTCACCGAGCATGTTCAGGGCCGTCACGATTCCGTTGGCGACTGCGTCGCACGAGGTGATGCCCCCGAACACGTTCACGAAGACGCTCTTGACCTGCTTATCGTTCAGGATGACGTCCAGCCCCGCGGCCATCACCTCGGCCGACGCGCCACCGCCGATGTCCAGGAAGTTGGCCGGCTTGACGCCGTTGTGCTTCTCGCCCGCGTACGCGACGACGTCGAGCGTGGACATCACCAGCCCGGCGCCGTTACCGATGATGCCGACCTCGCCGTCCAGCTTCACGTAGTTGAGGTCGTGCTCCTTGGCCTTCAGCTCCAGCGGGTCGGTGGAGGCGCGGTCTTCGAATTCCGCGTGCTCGGGGTGGCGGAAGTCGGCATTCGCGTCGAGCGTGATCTTGCCGTCCAGCGCCAGAATTTGGTCTTTCGGGTCGCGCACCAGCGGGTTGACCTCGACCAGCGTGGCGTCCTCGGCGACGAAGAGCTCCCACAGCTTGTTGATGGTCACCGCGGCCGCGTCGAGCACCTCGGCCGGCAAGTGGCCCTGCTCGGCGATGGAACGCGCGGTCTCCAGGTCGACCCCGTCGACGGCGTCCACCGGAACCTTGGCCAGCCGCTCGGGCTTGGTGGCGGCGACCTCCTCGATTTCCATGCCGCCCTCGACCGAGCACATGGCCAGGTAGGTCCGGTTGGCCCGATCCAGCAGGAAGGAGATGTAGTACTCCTCGGCGATGTCGCTGGCCTCGGCGACCAGCAGCTTCTTGACGACGTGACCCTTGATGTCGAGGCCGAGGATGTTCTTGGCGTGTTCGTAGGCGTCCTCGGGCGTCGCCGCGTATTTGACGCCACCGGCCTTGCCGCGGCCACCGACCTTCACCTGCGCCTTGACCATCACCGGGCGGCCGATTTCGGTGGCGATCTCCCGAGCGCCCTCGGCGGTGTCGGTCACCCGCCCCGGCGTAGTCGGTACGTTGTGCTTGGCGAACAATTCTTTTGCTTGATACTCGAAAAGGTCCATGGACTCTCTGTCTTCGCTCGACTCAACTACTAGGCCTCTTGATGGGCGGTGCCGCGTTCGGCAACTCGCACGGACGAACTGTATCGACCCTCCTACCGGCCTTAACCGGCGCGTCCGGCGATGTGGCACAGCTCACGGGATCCCGGCGTACCCGGTTCGTGACCCAAATCACAATTTCACTTGGATTGCGCGACGAGGTTGCCAGCTCCGCACGTCAGCGGATACCGTCCTAGGGTCCAGATAACGGTATGGTCACGATACGAGGACATTTCAGCTTGCCCCAGCATCGTTTGGCTCCTTCTACTGCTGAAACAGCAGGTGTGGTGCGGGTTGGTCGCGCGGCCGGCGGCCGAGGGATTGAGCCCCATCGCAACGAAGTCACCGAGATCCTCCCGCTCGACGGCTTCGACTTCGACGATCTGGATTGGCGCGACGACGCCAAAGACCTCGGCGACCTTGACTACAGCAACGACTCGACCTTCGACAACGAAGCCCAGGTCTTGCTGGCCCCCGAACTCGACGACCTGAACGACGCCGACGACCCGGCCCCGCTGTGGCTGGACGCCCCGGTCACCGAGGTGCTACCGCGGGTGGTCGTCAGGTCCGCAGCCGAGCTCCGCGTCGGTCGCGCGCACGACGTCGTCGGTGTCGCACGACGCGGCGGGCAGCATCGCAAGGAACCGACCAGCGCCGCCCGGGGCCGCCTGCTGATCTCGGCGATGGCCGCCGGCGCGGCCGCCGCGGCGGCCCACACCGCCACCAGCCATGCCGACACCCCCAAGACCGAGGCCGTGCTGACCGCGAACGCGTCGGCGCTCACCGGCGGATCGGGTGGCGCCAACACCGTTCGCGGCCCCCAGGTGGTCGCGCTCGAGCCGGCGGCGACCGCGGCCCTGCACAACCAGGAGTTCGCCAAGGGCGTCGCCTACGCCAACGATCGCGCCCAGCGCGAGGCGCGACTGCAGCAGCCGCTCTACGTGATGCCGACGAAGGGCATCTTCACCTCGAACTTCGGTTACCGCTGGGGGGTGCTGCATGCCGGCATCGACCTGGCCAACTCGATCGGCACACCGATCTACGCGGTGTCCGACGGTGTCGTCATCGACTCCGGGCCGGCCGCCGGCTATGGGGCGTTGGTCAAGCTCCGCCACGCCGACGGCACGGTCACGCTCTACGGCCACGTCAACACGACGCTGGTCAGCGTCGGCCAGCGCGTGATGGCCGGCGACCAGATCGCCACCATGGGCAACCGCGGTAATTCCACCGGCCCGCACCTGCATTTCGAGGTGCTCCAGGGCGGCACCGAACGGATCGACCCCGTTCCGTGGCTGGCTAAGCGGGGTCTTATGGTCGGTAACTACGCTGGTTGAGGTGACCGCGCCGAATCAACCATCTCCCGGTCCGCAGCCGCACGAGTCCACGTCGCCGTCGGACTCCAAGACGCGGATCATCCGCCGCGCACCCACTGGACCGGTCCCCATCGCACCGGAGTCCCCGACCAGCCTCATCGCTCCGCAGCCACCGCCCTACCCGGGCGCCGCTCGCGCGGGACGCCCGGCCACGTTGGGTGAGTCGAGCGGCCGGACGGCCGTCGCGGCCTGCGCTGTCAGCATCATCAGTGGGTGGGCCACGTCGGTGGTGGCGACCGACCTGATCGCAGGCTGGTGGCGGACCGACCGCTTGTTTTGCATCGCCGTCGCGTTTCTGACCCTGGTGTTCGCCATAACCACCGTTTCCGGCGTGGTCATGTTGCTGCAGCGCCGGCCTTTTGGGCGCTACCTCATCGTGGTCGGGGCCGTCGTCGCGGTGCTGACCTACCTTGGTGTGTTCATCGCCGGTGCGCGCGTCGCGTGGATAGTGCACCTGCTGCCGCTGCTGCCGATCGCCAGCGTGGTGCTGGCGATGCACCCGCGAACCAAACGCTGGCTGGACGCCTGACCCGCGCCGAAGCGGGTGCCGGCCCGGCGGCCAACCAGTAGGCGGCTTTCACATCCGATATCACCAGCGATATCAAAATCCCGAGTCGCCTAATGATCCGCAGCCGCCACGCGGTCAGAGCTTGCTGATCGGGGCGTGGTTGTGCATCAGCTTTACCCGTCCGGCGCTGCCGAAGTCGATGAGAGACATGGCCGACTCGCCGACGCCGGAGACCTCTTCGACGCGGCCGAGCCCGTACTTGTCGTGAGTCACCCGGTCGCCGGGCTCGAGCACCAGCAACGGGCGCTTTCCCGCGCCCGAGCGGGTCGGGGCCGCGCGCGGCGCACCGAACCGGCCGGCGCCGCTCACCGGCGCGCTGAACGACGGGGTCGGCGCGGTGCGCCGCCACTCGATGAGTTCCTGCGGAATCTCCCGCAGGAAGCGCGATTCCGGGTTGAGCATCGGCTGCCCCCAGGAGGACCGGACGATGGCCCTGCTGAGATACAGCCGCTGCCGGGCGCGGGTGATGCCGACGTAGGCCAGGCGCCGCTCTTCGGACAGTTCCATCGGGTCGTCCAGCGCCCGCATGTGCGGGAACATGCCGTCCTCCCAACCGGTGACGAACACCACCGGGAACTCCAGCCCCTTCGCGGTGTGCAGCGTCATCAAAGTGACCATGCCGGCGTCGTTCTCGGGGATCTCGTCGCTGTCGGAAACCAGCGAGACGCGCTCCAGGAATTCCGCGAGCACGCCGGTGTCCGGCACGTCTTCGTCCTCCGGGGCCTGCAGCGACTCGCCCAGCGCGGCGGCGTTTGCCCGGTCGGTGCTGAATTCGTGTGCCACACTGACGAGTTCGTTGAGGTTGTCCAAACGAGCCAGATCCTGCGGATCGGTGGAGGATTCCAGCTCACGCCGGTATCCGGTACGTTCGAGCACCGACTCGACCAGGTCGCCGAGGTCCTCGTCGAGCCGGCCCCTGAGCTCGTCGAGCAGCTCGACGAAACCGGCGATCGCCTTCTCCGCGCGCGAATTGAGCATCGGCACTTTGCCGTCGGCCGCGGCCACCAGCGCGTCGGCGAAACTCGCGCCGGTGTTCTCCGCGTACACCGCGACGCACGCCTCGGCCCGGTCCCCGATGCCCCGGCGCGGGGTGTTGAGGATGCGCCGCATGCTGACCGCGTCGCCGGGGTTGTCCAGCACCCGCAGATACGCGACGATGTCACGAATCTCTTTGCGCTCGTAAAACCGCACTCCCCCAACGACTTTGTAGGGGATGCCCGCGCGGATGAACACCTCTTCGAACGACCGCGACGAGTTGTTGGTGCGATAGAACACGGCCACGTCGTTATAGGTGATCTCACCACGGTCGGCGAGCGCGTCGATCTCCTCGGCCACAAACCGGGCCTCGTCATGCTCGTTGTCCGCGACGTAGCCGACGATCAATTCGCCGGCGCCGGCGTCGGTCCACAGCCGTTTGTCCCTGCGCCCGGAGTTGCGCGCGATCACCGAGTTGGCCGCCGACAAGATGTTCTGCGTGGAGCGGTAATTCTGTTCCAGCAGAATGGTTATCGCGTCCGGGTAGTCACGCTCGAAGTCCTCGATGTTGCGGATGGTGGCGCCGCGGAACGCATAGATCGACTGATCGGCGTCACCCACCACGCACAATTCGGCCGGCGGCACATCGTCGGGCGACCCCGTGGCGTCATGACCGACCAATTCCCGCACCAGCACGTATTGCGCATGGTTGGTGTCCTGATACTCGTCGACCAGGACATGCCGGAACCGCCTCCGGTAGTGCTGGGCGATCTGCGGGAAGGCCCGCAGCACCGCGACGGTCTCGCCGATCAGGTCGTCGAAGTCCAGGGCGTTGGCCGCGCGCAGCCGCCGCTGGTATTCGCCGTACACGGACGCCACCGTGCGCGTCAGGTCGTCGGAGTCGTCCGTCAGTTTCGCCACCGCCTCCGCGGGGTCGATCAGCTCGTTCTTCAGGTTGGAGATGGCGTTGGCCAGCAGCCGCGGCGAGTAGCGCTTGATGTCGAGCCCCATGTCGCGCCCGATCATCTGCAGCAGGCGGCGGGAATCGTCGGCGTCGTAGATCGAGAAGTTGGAATTGAGGCCTTCGATCAGCGACGCCTGGTTGCGCAGGATCCGCACACACGTCGAGTGGAAGGTGGACACCCACATGGCGCGGGCCCGGTTGCCGACCAGCCGCACCACCCGTTCGCGCATCTCGGCCGCGGCCTTATTGGTGAAGGTGATGGCCAGGATCTGGCCGACGCCCACGCCGCGCGCCGCGATCAGATAGGCGATGCGGCGCGTCAACACCGCGGTCTTGCCGGAGCCGGCCCCCGCCACGATCAGCAGCGGCGAGCCCTCGTGCACCACCGCCTGGCGCTGTTGCGGGTTGAGGCCTTCGAGCAACTGATCTGCTTCGGAGGCCAGGTTGGCATCGGCTGCGTACACACTCATGTTGGTCCAAACTTACCGCCGCCCACCGACGCAACGCGCCAAGGCGTGACACCAGGCTAGTGCCCCGGCCGTCCTCCGCCGGGCAAAAACGGGGCGGCGAAACGCGTGTTTCGCAAACAAAACGCGGCCCGATTTCAAATGGGGACTAATTAGACTCGAGTATAAAAGTCACGCATAATCAGCGCCCGAGTTTCCGTCGTCGTCAATCTCGCACAATCTTCCATAACACCCAATTTCACGCCGTGTTAATGGATTCCGTACCGGTAAGCAAACCCGGCCCGAACGTCGCCGCCACCGAACACCGGGCAGTCCCCCATGCGGACGTCGACTGAGTAATAGCCAGCTCACGAACGCCTTTTTGCGCGAGAACCGATTTTAGTGGCACACTCGTTTGGTGCTCAACGCGCAGTGCCGTCGGCGGCCTCGCACCCCCAACTGCCGCCGATTTTTCTACGGGTACCGGTTAGCGGTCCCCGTGGTCTAGCTGCTTTCGTCAGAGCCCCGTGGTCCGCTTCCTCAAGACCGGGGCTCGTCTCTTTTGTGAGGCCCGAAACCGGATGAGACCACAACCCCCCCATCCCGAGAATGCGGAGTCAGCAGAGATGAAGGTTGAGACGGTGGAAACCCCACAGACGGCCGCCGCCGAAGAGTTGAGTATCGACGATTTGCGCCGTGAGATCGACCGGCTGGACGCCGAGATCCTGGCCGCGGTGAAGCGGCGCACCGAGGTGTCTCAGGCGATCGGCAAGGTCCGGATGGCATCCGGCGGCACGCGCCTCGTGCACAGCCGCGAGATGAAGGTGATCGAGCGCTACAGCGAGCTCGGTCCCGACGGCAAGGACCTGGCGATCCTGTTGCTGAGGTTGGGCAGGGGCCGGCTCGGTCACTGAGGACGCCAGTCACGGCCCGCAGCGCCCGGCTTCGCCGCGCTTGCGACCGTCAGGGCCCGATGGTGACGGCCCGCAGCGCCCGGCTGCGCCGCGCTTGCGACCGTCACGCCTGGCTGGGTCGCTGCGCGTCCGATTAGGGTCGAAGTATGACCTCCGTGCAAAGCCTCCCCGACATCACCGCCACCCCAGCGTGGGACGCCCTGCGCAGGCATCACGACCAAATCGGCGCGACCCATCTGCGCCAGTTCTTCGACGAGGATCCCGACCGCGGCCGCGAGCTCACCGTCTCGGTCGGCGACCTCTACATCGACTACAGCAAACACCGCATCACCCGAGAGACGCTGCGGCTGCTGGTCGATCTGGCCCGGACGGCTAACCTCGAGGAGCGCCGCGACCAGATGTTCGCCGGCGCGCACATCAACGTCTCCGAGGACCGGGCCGTATTGCACACCGCGCTGCGACTGCCCCGGGACGCCGAACTGATCGTCGACGGCCACAACGTCGTCGAGGATGTGCACGCCGTGCTGGACCGGATGGGCGACTTCACTGACCGGTTACGCAGCGGTGAATGGACCGGGGCGACAGGGAAAAGAATCAGCACGGTGGTCAACATCGGCATCGGCGGATCGGATCTTGGCCCGGTGATGGTCTATCAGGCGCTGCGCCACTACGCCGACGCCGGGATCTCGGCCCGGTTCGTCTCCAACGTCGACCCGGCCGACCTCATCGCCACCCTGGCCGACTTGGACCCCGCCACAACGCTTTTCATCGTCGCTTCCAAAACGTTCTCCACGCTGGAAACCCTGACCAACGCGACCGCCGCCCGCCGTTGGCTCACCGACGCGCTCGGCGACGCCGCGGTGTCCAAGCATTTCGTGGCGGTCTCCACCAACAAGCGCCTGGTCGACGACTTCGGCATCAACACCGACAACATGTTCGGCTTCTGGGACTGGGTCGGGGGACGCTACTCCGTCGATTCCGCGATCGGCCTCTCGGTGATGGCCGCGATCGGCAAGGAGGCCTTCGCCGATTTCCTGTCCGGATTCCACATCGTGGACCGGCATTTCAAGACCGCCCCGTTAGAGTCCAACGCGCCGGCGCTGCTCGGGCTGATCGGGCTGTGGTACTCCAACTTCATGGGCGCCCAGTCGCGCGCGGTGCTGCCGTACTCCAACGACTTGGCGCGCTTCGCCGCCTACCTGCAACAGCTGACGATGGAATCGAACGGCAAGTCGACGCGCGCCGACGGCACCCCGGTCACCACCGACACCGGCGAAATCTTCTGGGGCGAGCCGGGAACCAACGGCCAGCATGCCTTCTACCAATTGCTGCATCAGGGCACCCGGCTGGTACCGGCCGACTTCATCGGCTTCAGCCAGCCTCTGGACGACCTGCCCACCGTCGAGGGCACCGGCAGCATGCACGACTTGCTGATGAGCAACTTCTTCGCCCAGACCCAGGTGCTGGCGTTCGGTAAGACCGCCGAGGAGATCGCCGCCGAAGGCACGCCGGCCGACATCGTGCCGCACAAGGTGATGCCCGGCAACCGCCCGTCGACCTCGATCCTGGCCGACCGGCTCACGCCGTCGGTGCTGGGCCAGTTGATCGCGCTCTACGAGCATCAGGTCTTCACCGAGGGCGTCATCTGGGGCATCGACTCGTTCGACCAGTGGGGCGTGGAGCTGGGCAAGACGCAGGCGAAGGCGCTGCTCCCGGTGATCACGTCCGACGGCTCGCCGGCGCCGCAGTCCGACAGCTCGACCGACGCGCTGGTGCGCCGCTACCGGACAGAACGCGGGCGCACCAGCTGATCACCCCGTGCGGCTCATGACGTCCGAGCCGAGCCGGCGCACGAAGGTGCGCAAGCGTTCCACGGTCGCGGTCTCTGGCTCACTGAGGTGCAGCTGCAGCAGTTCGCGTCCGGCGGCGTGCAGGATCCGCGCGGTGTATTCGGGATCGTGCACGTGCGGATTGATGCGCAGCAGCTCGGTGACGAAGAACTCCAGCACGACGGCCTGCGATTGAGCCAGCCGCGCATACAACTCCGGTGGCGCGCCCTGCGGCGGGAACAGGAACAGCCGCCACGTCGCCGGGTGCGCGTCGACCGCGGCCAGGACTCCGTCGAAAGCAACCACCAGCGACTGGTCGTCGGCGACGGCATCCAACCCGGAGACCGCCTCGGCGAACTGGGCGCCGGCCCGGGCCGCCTCACGGTCGATCAGCGCGACGAACAGTCCCGCCGGGTCGCCGAACAGCTGATAGATCAACGACCGATTGATGCCGGCCGCCTCGGCGATGCGGTTGGGTGTGGCCGCGTGAAACCCCTCGGCGTCGACGATCGAGTGCGTGACGTCGAGAATCTGCTCGCGCCGACCTTCGGCGGTCATGCGCCGCTTCGGGTTGCCCGCGCTCATGCTTGACAGCATAACTAACAACTTGTGAGTATTAACTCACGAACTGTTAGTTAATGGGAGGCAGCGATGGTCACGTACTACCCCGAACTCGCCGAGCGAGTCCGCAGCCAGCGCGAACTGCAGCCCGCCCTGTATGGAGACTTCGACTTCGACCGGCGGCCGGATCGTCTGGCCACGGAGCCCGACGTCGACTCGGCCCTGCCCGCCTGGATCGCCGATCGCGCCCCGATCCTGGAAGACGACCGCGTGGTCGAGTTGATGAGCACTGCCACCCTGCTCGGCGACGTCGTCGCCGATCCCTATGCGGCACTGATGGCTTCGCACAGCGTCGTTCAGCTGATCGACATGCTCAAGACGGCCTGCCGAGAGGGAATCGAGGCGGTGCCCGACGCGCCCCCCGAACTGGTTTCGTTCATCGCCGCCATGGAGGCCACCCCGGGATGGATCGACTTCGATCTGGTCCGCGAGGGCGCCCGCCAAGAGCGGATCCCCGCAGCGCTGCTGGCCCCCTTCATCACCCGGGGGGCCTTCATCGCGACCTTCACCAACACCTACGCCGCGCTGCCGATGGCGCTGACCGGCGCGCTCTCGGGCAAGCGGGCCGCCCGGCGGGTAAATGAGACCGCCAGTTTCTTCGCGGTCACCACCCTGCCCGGTGCGCTGGACCGTTTCGGCCCCGGTTTCGAGGCGGCCGCCATGGTCAGGCTGATGCATTCGATGGTCCGCTACAACGCCCTCAAGAAATCCGACAAGTGGGACGCCGCCGTGTACGGCATGCCCGTGCCACAGGTCGACCAGATGCCGGCCGGCATGATCGGCCAGTACCTGCTGGCCCGCAAGGCGCGTCAACAGGGCCGGACGGAGTTCACCGCCGAAGAGCGCGCCGTCGTCGAATTCGCCAGGTACCGCTGCTTTTTGCTCGGGCTGCCGGAAGAACTGCTGCCTTCGAAACCGGCCGACATCATCCACGTCATGCACGCACGCTCGGCACTGCTGCGCGATGGATTCGACAGCATCTGCCAAGACCTCGTCCGCGGCACGATGGCGGCCTACTTGCGCCCCGACACCACGCTGTTCGACCGTTGCGCCGAAGCGGTCGAAAAGAGTTTCAGCAAGCTCACTTTCGTTCGCACCTTCTGCAATGGAAACCGTGAGATCGCCGAGGCCATGGGCGTCTCAATGGGGCCGACGGACCTCGTGCGCGTCGCCCTCACCGCACCCTTCATCATCGGGCGGTTCACCGCCGTGAGCCACGCTAGCCGCATACCCGTGCTTCGGGACATCACCGACGCCTACGTGATCGGGCTCCTCAAGCTACGGCTGGCGACCTACGGCAAGCCCGAATTCACCAGCGACGCGGCGCATTACACGCCGGTGCCGCATTGAATCAGGCGAACCACTTGGTGAGCGGGGGCGGCAGCACCCGCATCACCTGCACCAGCGGCGCCCACGGCCACCAGGGCACGGCCGCCCGGCCGGGCTCACGCTCCATGGCGGCGACGAGCGCGTTGACGCCAGTCTCGTTGTCCACCATCAACATTGTGCTGTTCGACTTGGCCGTCATCTCCGACTCGATGTAGCCGGGCTCGATCACGGAAACCTTGATGGGCCCCTTGGCATATTCGGCGCGCAGCGATTCGCCCAGCGAACTCAGCCCGGCCTTGCTCGCGGCGTACGCGGCCTTGACGCCCGGCACTCCCTTGTTGCCGAGGACGGACGAGATGAGCACGAGGTGGCCCGAACCGGCGTTGTTGAACATCTCCAGCGCGGTCTCGATCTGCACCAGCGCGGACACCAGGTTGGTCTCGAGGGTCGCCTTGTTGGCCCACAGCTTGCCCGAGCCCAGCTTCGCGCCCTTGCCGATCCCGGCGTTGACGATGACGCGGTCGATACCGCCGAGTTCGTCGCTGAGTTCGCCGAACACCTTCGGCACCTGCTCGTGGTCGTTGACATCCAGCGCCGCCACAGCGATCTTGATGTCCGGATACTGTTGCGACAGTTCGGCTTTCAGCTCGTCCAGCCGGTCGGTGCGCCGGGCGCACAACGCCAGGTCGCGGCCCTTGGCGGCGAACGCTCGCGCCATGCCCGCGCCCAAGCCGGAACTGGCACCCGTGATGAGGATCTTCTGACGAGTCATCCGGGCAGCATATCGACAGGTGTCAAGTCGCGAGCCGTCGCCTACTTGAGCAGCCGTGACATCCGCCGGTCGGCCAGCACCTTGCCGCCGGTCTGGCATGTCGGACAGTATTGAAAAGACTTGTCCGCGAAGGAAACTTCACGCACGGTGTCCCCACACACCGGGCAGGGCAGGCCGGTGCGGGCATGCACCCGCAGTCCGGAGCGCTTCTCGCCTTTGAGCGTGGCCGCCCCCTGGCCCACGGACCGGCTCACCGCATCGCGCAGGACGGACACCATCGCGTCGTGCAGCGTGGCGAGCTGCTCATCGGTCAGCTTGCCCGCGGTCGCAAACGGGGAGATCTTCGCGACGTGCAGGATTTCGTCGCTGTACGCGTTGCCGATGCCCGCGATCACCTTCTGATCGGTGATGACCGTCTTGATCCGACCCGTATTGCCGGCCAACAGGCCGGCGAGGTCGTCGACGCTGAGCTCCAGCGCGTCGGGGCCGAGCGCGGCAATGCCGGGCACCGCCTGCGGATCGTCGACGAGCCACACGGCCAGCCGCTTCTGGGTGCCGGCCTCGGTCAGGTCAAAGCCCGGCGCCTCGCCGGGCGTACCCAGGTGCACGCGCAGCGCGATCGGACCCTTGCCGGGCCGGAGCGGCGCCGCGGCCAGCTTGTCCGACCACCGCAACCACCCCGCGCGCGACAGGTGGGTGATCAAGTACAGCTCCCCCGCCTGCAACCCGAGGTACTTGCCCCACCGGTGAGCCTCCGTCACGGGTTGTCCGTGCAGCGCGCTGAGCGGCGGGTCGAAGGTCTTGAGGACGGAGAGCGCGCCGACGTCGACGCGGCCGATCGTCAAGCCGACGGCGTGGCGGCGCAGATGGTCGGCCAGGGCTTCCACCTCGGGCAGTTCGGGCACGCCCTTCAGTCTGCCGGTCTGAGTAAATAGGTGTCCATGATCCAGCCGTGCCGCGCCCGGGCCTCGGCCCGCAGTTCCGCGACGTGGCTGGCGACCTCGCCGACGGTGCCCGCCACCAACAGCTCGTCGACGGTGCCCAGGTAGGCGCCCCACCAGATGTGGGTGTCGGGCGGGCACGTCCGAAAGGAGCACTCGGCGTCGAGCATCACGACCGCCGATCCGTGCAGGCCGTGCGCGCGCAACTTCCTGCCGGTGGTGATCAGGACCGGCTCCCCGACCTCGTTGAGCGGTATGCGGTGCCGGGCGGTCAGGGCCTGGACCGCGGTGATGCCCGGGATGACGTCGAAGGTGAACTCGAGCTCGTCCTTGATGGCTTCCAGGATGCGCAGCGTGCTGTCGTACAGCGACGGGTCGCCCCAGGCCAGGAAGGCGCCGACGCCGTCGCGGCCCAACTCGGCGGCGATGGCGCCCGCCCAGACCCGCGCCCGCGCCGCGTGCCAGTCCGAGACGGCCTCGCGGTAGTCGGCGTCGGCCGACCGTTTGGGGTCGGGCAGCTCGACGAAGCGGTAGCCGGGCTCGCGGATGAACCGGGCGCAGATCTCGCGCCGCAGCGCCACCAGGTCGCTTTTCGCCTCGCCTTTGTCCATCGCGAAGAACACCTGGGTGTCGTTGAGCGCCTCGATCGCCTGAACGGTCACGTAGGCGGGGTCGCCGGCGCCGACGCCGATGACGTGGATGTGCGGGCCCAAGAAACCCTCCTCGTTGCTTGCATCAGATTGCCGAATCGAAACCTTCAGGGCCTAGTCGGGACCAAAAGTACCCAGTACCATGGGTACCGTCTGAAGCACCCAATGAAGGGACGCCAGCGATGACCACCACTGCGGTCAAGTCGAGCGGGCCGAGTCGTGAGGAGTTCTCCGACCGCCTGCTCAGGGGCTCGGTCAGGAAGTCCTACGAACCGATCGTCGACATCGACTGGGACGCCCCGCTGGATCCGGACAAGTTCTACCTGCCGCCGCGGCTGGTGTCGCTTTACGGCACCCCGATGTGGGACGAGATGACCCGCGAGCAACAGATCGAGCTGTCGCGCCAGGAGCTGGTCAACACGCTGTCGGCCGGGATCTGGTTCGAGAACATGCTCAATCAAGCGTTGCTGCGCACGATCCTGCACGAGGACCCCACGAGCCGGTCGACCCATTACAAGCTGACCGAGCTGGGCGACGAGACCCGTCACATGGTCATGTTCGGCAAGGCCATCGAGCGCATCGGCGCAAAGCCGGTGCGGCCGCGGCTGTTTCATCGGATGATCATCAACGCGCTTCCGCTGGCGTTCCAGCGCGGCTCGATGTTGTGGGTGGCGGCGCTGATCGGTGAAGAGATCTTCGATTCCCTGCAGCGGCAGATGATGGACGACCCGGAGCTGCAGCCGATCATCCAGCGCCTCATGCGGATTCACGTCACCGAGGAAGCGCGCCACATCCAGTTCGCCCGCGACGGCGCCCGCAAACGCGTGGCCGAAATGCCCCGGATGAACCGCTGGTTCATGGCCAACATCAACGGGCTGGGCGGCTACTTCTTCAACTACCTGTTCAGCAACCCGGTCCCCTACGCGCGCACGGGCCTGGACCCGAAGCGGGCGCGACGAGTCGCCCGGACCAGCCCGCATCGGCGTGAGATGCAGGTGGCCGGTTTCGCCCCGCTGGCGGCGTTCCTCTCCGAGGTGGGTCTGCTGGGTCCCATCGCCCGCCGCGGCTGGAAGCGCAGCAGGTTTCTGTGACGCGGCCGCGCGGCCCCGGTGAGCCCCGCCGTCCCGTGGCCATCTTGGGTGCGCACGCCGGCGCGAGCGCGGCATTGCCGGCCGCCGGCGTCACCGACTGCGTGGTTCTGGATGGGCCGGCGTCGGCGGTTCAGGCAAGATTCGACGACGTCACGGATAGCTGGCTGCTGACGACGGCCGCGGGCGAGGATGTGCGGGCGCGTGCCGTCATCGCCGCCGACGGGGCACCCTTTGCGCCCTGGTTGCCGGACATCGCGGGCCGCGATCAGTTTCTGGGCGTGTCGTTTCACGCGGCCGCCTGGGACCCCGACTTCGATCCGTCCGGCAAGCGCATCGCGGTGGTCGGCACCGACACCGCCGCCTGTCACCACCTCCGCCGGCTGGTCGAGGCGGCGGCGTCGGTCACCGTCTTCGCCCACTCGCCCCGCCGCGTGGTCACCGAGCTCCCGTCGTGGCCGACGCGGGCCACACGCTGGCTGCGTCACCGCACCCGGCCAACCGACGCGCGTCCTCGGGTCACGCTGGCCGGGTCGGCGATCGAGGCGGTGACCGCTTATGGCATCCGCACCGGGGATGGCATCGAGCACCGCGTCGATGCCATCGTCTACGGCACCGGCTTCTCGGTCCGCGAGGAGCCGGCCGATCGCACGCTGATCGGTGCCGGCGGGCTGACCATCCGGCAGGCCTGGCGCGACGGCATGGAGCCCTTCTACGGCGTGGCGGTTCGCGGCTTCCCCAATTACTTCTTCATCACCGGGCCCGACGTGGAAGCGCAGGGCCGGTACGTCGCCGACTGCCTGCGGATGATGGAGCGCACGGGCAGCACCCGCATCGAGGTGCGCGCCAGCAGCCTGGGGGTGTTCAACGAGCGAGCCCAGCTCACACCCGACCAGGCTCCCCCGGTGGCGTCCGCCTTCGACCTTTCGGCCAGCGCGCCCGATCGCGGCGACACCTATGACGGCGCGGCGATGCTGGAAATCGGTGGCGCCAGCCATCCGGTGCGGGTCCGGCTCACCGGCCACCTCGACCCGATCGACGGCCGCTACCACTGGCAGGGAACGCTGTTCGGTTCGCCGTCGCGGCCGCTGCCCGAGCAGGCGCTTAGGCAAGCGCGGACCGCGACGTTGACCGTGGGCGCGCGCAGCGCCGCCGCGCGGATCGTCGAACAAACGCCGTGGGGGACGCACTCGGTCGCCGGGGTGGGCGCACCGCCGTACGTGCCAACCTGACCCGCGGCTTTTGCCTGCTCATCGCCTGATTTCGGGTCGCATTTTCGCGTTTGGGCGCCGCCCGAAGGTGGTAATCCGTCGGGATGCGCGTGCTGCGCAGCGAATTCGAACATCGTGTTCGGCGCGGTAGAGGCGGGGGCCTCGAGCGGGTGGGGACTAGCACGCGCCTCACCTATACCGGGCCGCCCGTGGCGTGCGCCCGGGCCGCGGCCCCAGCGGACCGTGCTTTCTGGCGGCGTCCGCGCCGGTCAACCCGAATTAGACTTTTGCCGCTGAGGGCGGATACTCAAGCAGTTGGCCCGGCCGCAATTCGAGGAGCAGCGATGGAACCGGACGACAGGACCCAGCTGAACAGCCGGACTGCGACGTCGCCTGCGTTCCGGATCCCGCCGGTAGCCCGTGCGCCCCGCCACCCTCGGCCGGCGAACGCGAAGGGTTTCCGGTGGTGAGCTCGGTAGCCGAGTCCTCCAGCTCGCTGGCCGTCGCGACGCGCACGGATGAATCGGTGGCGATTTTGACCGTCGACGGTGTGCTCGACACGACCAACTCCTCGGCGTTGCGCGACCACATCCTGCAGGCCACGCTGGCCGAGCCCGCGGCCGTCATCGTCAACATCTCCGCGCTCAAGGTGCTCGCCGAATTGGCGTGGTCGACCTTCATCGGCGCGCACTGGCAGGTTCGCGGCAACCCCAACGTGCCGATCGTGCTGGTATGCGCGCACCGCGGGACACGCGAGGCGATCACCCGCAGCGGCGTCGCCTACTTCATGCCGGTCTACTCGACCGAGAAGGCGGCGATGAAGGCGCTCGGTCAGCAGAGCCGGCGTGCCGTGCGCCGCGCCGACGCCCAGCTGCCCGCCGACCTGACCAGCCTGCGCGAATCGCGTCGCCTGGTCCGCGAATGGCTCACCGCCTGGTCGCAGTCCACACTCATCCCGGTCGCGTTGGTGGTGGTCAACGTGTTCGTCGAGAACGTGCTAGAACACACCGCGAGCTTCCCCGTGATGCGCATCGAGAGCCATGGCGCGACGGCCACCATCGCGGTGTCCGACGGCAGCCACGCGCCGGCCGTGCGGCTGCCGTCGCCGGCGAACGGCATTGACGTGTCCGGCTTGGCGATCGTCGACGCGTTGTCCCGCACATGGGGCAGCACGCCCACCGCGGCCGGCAAGACGGTGTGGGCGGTCATCGGGCCAGAGAACCAGCTCTGACGCCTTATTGTGCTGGGAACCCGGGCACGGGTAGAACTAGAACACGTTCTAATCTCGTGTGACGACCCGTTTCCAGGAAGGCAGATGACGTGCGGTTCACCTACGCGGAGGCGATGACCGACTACAGGTATTACATCCCGCTGGCCCAGGCGGCCGAGGCGGCCGGGTACCACGCCATGACCATCGCCGACAGCATCGCCTATCCCTTCGAGTCGGACTCGAAGTACCCGTACACGCCCGACGGCGATCGCGAGTTCCTGGATGGCAAGGAGTTCATCGAAACCTTCGTCCTGACAGCGGCATTGGGGGCGGTCACGACGAAGCTGCACTTCAACTTCTTCGTCCTCAAGCTGCCCATCCGGCCGCCGGCGCTGGTAGCCAAGCAGATCGGTTCGCTGGCCGCACTGACCAACAACCGGGTGGGCTTCGGTGTCGGCACCAGCCCGTGGCCGGAGGACTACGAACTGCTGGGCGTCCCGTTCGCCAGGCGCGGCAAGCGCATGGACGAATGCATCGAAATCATCCAGGGGCTCACCAGCGGTGACTACTTCGAATTCCACGGCGAGTTCTACGACATCCCGAAGACCAAGATGACACCCGCCCCCACCCAGCCGATCCCGGTGCTGATCGGCGGGCATGCCGACGCCGCGCTGCGCCGCGCGGCCCGGCTGGACGGCTGGATGCACGGCGGCGGTGACCCGGAAGAACTCGACGCGCTCATCGCCAAGCTCAAGCGGTATCGCGAAGAAGCCGGCAAGACCGGGCCGTTCCAGATCCACGTCATCTCGGCCGACGCGTACACCGTCGACGGGATCAAACGGCTCGAAGACAAGGGCGTCACCGACGCCATCGTCGGGTTCCGCATCCCCTACATCAAGGGAAAGGACACCGAGCCGCTGGAGAACAAGATCCGCAACCTCGAGATGTTCGCCGAGAACGTCATCGCGAAGGTCTAGCCAGCGGTCACAGCGGATCCCACTTCGGAGCCCGCTTCTCCCGGTGCGCCTTGGCCGCCTCGGACGGGTTGTTGGTGAAACCGGTCAGGATCTGGGTGCGGTTCTCGATCTCGATGGCATGCCGCAGGCTTGGCGCGTCCAGTGCCGCGTTGAGCCCGATCTTGGTCTGCCATACGCCGTAGGCGTTGTTCTCGGCGATCGACCGGGCGACCTTCAGCGCGGCCGCCATCAGCTCGTCGGGGGCCACGACCTCGTGTACCAGCCTGATGCGGTAGGCCTCGGCCGCGTCGATGATGCGGCCAGTCAGCATGAGTTCGCGCGCCACTCCCGCGCCGACGATCTTCGGCAGCAGATAACTGGTGCCCATATCCATCGACGAGAAGCCCGCCTTGATGAACGCCGAGGAGAACCTGGCCGCATCGGAAGCAACACGGATGTCGGACACCAGCGTGAACGCCAGCCCTCCCCCGACGGCCACGCCGTTGACGGCGGCGATCACCGGGATGGGCAGCTCATAAATACGGATGAACAGCTCGGCCAAGCGGACCTGGGAGTCGTAGTTGACCTTGAACGGCGGGGTCGACGGCCTGGGCTTGGTCCACGGCTCTCCGGTGCCGCTCAGGTCGGCCCCGGCGCAGAATCCGCGTCCGGCGCCGGTCAGGATCGCGGCCCGGAAGTCGCCGCCGCCGAGGACGTCCAAGGCTCGGTCCACGCCGTCGATCAGGGATCCGTCGATGGCGTTGAGGCGCTCGGGCCGGTTCAGGGTGATGCGGGCGATGCCGCCTTCGAGGGTTTCCAATTCCACTGCGGGCATACGGGAACCGTAAGCGACGCGATATTCACCGACGGGGCATACCGTAGTTTGGCCGCCACATCGAAGGAGAAACCATGGCACGAACCGAAGGTGACAGCTGGGACCTCGCCAACAGCGTGGGAGCGACGGCCACCATGGTCGCCGCCGCCAGGGCCGCCGCGAGCAAGCGTCCGCAGCCGGTCGTCACCGATGACTTCGCCGAGCCGCTGGTGCGTGCCGTCGGATTGGATGTGTTCACCAAGCTGGCCAGCGGCGAACTGGATTCCGGGGAGCTCGAGCAGAGCGTCGGGTTTCCTCGGATGGTCGACACGTTCGCCGCCCGCGCCCGATACTTCGATGACTATTTCGCGGCGGCCGGCCAAGCAGGGCTGCTGCAGGTGGTGATCGTGGCTTCGGGACTGGATTCCCGCGCCTACCGGCTGCGCTGGCCGATCGGGACGACGGTGTACGAGATCGATCAGCCCGAGGTGATCGCGTTCAAGGCGGCGACGATGTCCGAGATCGGGGCGGCGCCCACCGTCAAGCTTCGCGAGGTGGGGATCGATCTGCGCGACGACTGGCCGGCGGCGCTACAGGAGGCGGGTTTCGATCCGGCCCATCCGACGGCCTGGCTCGCCGAGGGCGTGCTCATCGGATGGCTCCCGCCCGAGGCCGAGGTCCGGCTGCTGGACTCCATCATCCCGCTGTCCGCCGAGGGCAGCAGGTTCGCCGCCGACTACGGAACGGTGACCGGGACGTCGCCTGAGGCCCAGCAACAAGCCGGGCACATGAACGAAGGCTGGCGACGGTGGGGGCTCGACATGGACCTGAGCAAGTTGGCGTACCCGGGCGAGCACACCGACGTCGCCGCCCATCTGCATGAGAACGGTTGGGACACCACCGAATCCCGGCTCACCGACCTGTTCTCCGCTGCCGGGCTGCCGGAGTTGGGCCAGGCTGAAGAGCAGGTACCGGCCACCACGATCAAATTCGTCCGGGCCGTGCGGCTTTAGCCCCGCTTGGCCAGCCACTCGGCCTGCATCACCAGCAGGGCCATGACCTCCAGCTGCGGGGTGTCGGGGTCGAGTTCGCGGTACCGCTGGTAGACGTTGACGACCACGCGCTCCGCATCCAGCCAAGTCGCATACTCACCGAGGTCGATGGTGTCCGCCGCGTCGGACCACGACAACCGCCGGCGGTAGGCGGCCTCAGTTTGTTCGGAAACGTGCGCGAGATACCCACGGACTGCGCGGATTCCGTCCGGGTCGCTGACGGGGCCATGGCCGGGTACCACTGTCGGCGCGTCGAGCGCGATCATCGCGTCGCACGCGGCGATCCAGTTGGCGATCGGGCCGGCCCACACGATCGGGGTGCAGCCGATGAACAGCAGGTCGCCACCGAAGAGGACCCCCGCGTCGGGCGCGTGAACCACCGAATCCGCGGCGGTATGCGCGGGCCCCAGGTTCAGCAGGTCGATGCGCCGCCCGCCCACCTCGATGGTCAGCTCCCGGTCGAACGTTTGATCCGCGTTGCGCACCGTGATGCCGCTGAAGTCGAAGTGCCCGAAGCGGTCTCGCGTGTAGGGGGTGGCGACCGGGCCGAGGTTCGCGGTCTGCGCCATCGCCAGCATCTCGGGCGCCATCCCGTGCGCGATCTCGTCGGCGGTGCCCCGCGCGGCGATGATCCGCACCGAGGCGTCGAGCAGTTGATTGCCGTGGGTGTGGTCACCGTTCGAGTGGGTGATCAGCGCGTCGGTGATGGGTGCCGACGAGGTGATATCCCGCATCGCGGTGAGCATTTCGCGGGTCAGCGCCAGGTCGAACAGGGTGTCGACGAGCAGGGACGCCCCATCGCCGGCCACCAGTCCGGCGTTGCTCCACCCGTAGCCGCCGTCGGGCAGCGTCCACGCCCACACCCGGTCGGCGACCTCGTGCAGGCCACGGGTGTAGGGCACCTTCGCGGGCGCCCGGTTCACCCGCCGCGGGGCTGGCGCCGCGTCCGGATTGGGCCGGGCCGCCAGGGGATGCGGCGCGCCGCTGGCGCGCACGGTTTGCCGGGTCTCGCCGAGCCCCTGGACCTGAAGCGTGACGACGTCGCCGTCGTGCAGCCAGCCGGGGAACGACTCCAGCGCTGTCGGGTTCAGGTGCTCGACCAGCGTGCAGGTCGGCACCGTGCCGGAGCCGATGACGTCACCGGGGACGAGCGTCACGCCGCGCGAGGCGTAGGAGATGACTTCGCCGAAGGTCCAATCCATTTGGGCGGTCGACCCCGACCCGATCACGGCACCGTTGACCAGGGCGGTCACCCTCAGGTCGAGCCTGCCGTCCCGGCGGTACGGCTCGAGCTCGTCGGGCGTCACCAGGTACGGGCCCAGCGTGACGCCGCTGTCTTTGCCCTTGCCCTGCCCGATCCTGAGTTGGCTTTCCATTTGCTGCAGGTCACGCGCCGACCAGTCGTTGAAGATGGTGTAACCGATGATGGCGCGTTCGGCTTCCTCGACCGAGAGGTCCCGTCCACCGGTCCCGATGACCGCGGCGATCTCCAATTCGAAGTCCTGCCAAGCACTTCCGGGCGCGGTGGGGGCGTCGTCGTAGGGTCCCAAAACCGTTGCCGGGCAGGCGAAGTAGAAAGCCGGTATGCGATACCAGGTGTCAGCGAGCGTTCGCCCGGCGCCCAGCGCGGCCTGGCAGTTGCGCATGTGGTCCAGAAAGCACAGCGAGTCACGGATGGACGGCGGCCGTGGGATCGGGGCCAAGAGCCGCGCCGCGCCCAGGGGCACGGTGGCCGCCGGCGCGCGCAGCGCCTCCTCGCCGGCGGCGCGCAACCCTTCGGCGCCACGGCCGATCAGACCGAGCAGCGTCACGCCGGCGGGCATCGCGTGGATGGCGTCACCGGACAGCACCCCGGTGCGTTCGCCGTCGGCGTCAAGGTAGGTCACCCATTTCATTCGCGCACCACCTCACTCGGTTCCTTGTCCGGACGCAGTCCGCGCCAGCTCGATTGACGCAACCGGTCGTCGGGGGTCCACTCGCTGTAGCGCACCTCGCCCACCAGCACCGGCTCGACGTAGGTCACGCCCCTGGCCTCGCTGCGGGGAAGCGGTGGGGTGAAGGGGGATTGGTCGGTGTGCAGCGGCGCCAGGGTCTTCTTCAAGTTCGCCAGGTCACGTTCGGTGAACCCGGTGCCGACCCGCCCGGCGAAGTGCAGGCCACCGTCGGTGGGAATGCCCATCAGCAGTGAGCCGATGCCGCTGCTGCGGCCACCCTCCCCGGCCTTCCAGCCGCCGATCACGACTTCCTGAGTGTTCCAGTGCTTGTCCTTGATCCAGGATGCCGAGCGTCGGCCCGGCTGATAGGTGGAGTCGCGCTTCTTGGCGACCACACCCTCCCAGCCGTGCTTGCCCGAGTGCTCCAGCGCCTGTTTCCCATCGCCCGGCAACAACTCGGGCACGATGAGGTCACTGCCACTCGCGAGTGTTTCCAACAACTTTCGGCGGTCCTGGTAGCGAGCCCTCAGCAGCGAACTGCCATCGAGATACAGCACATCGAACGCCCAGAATTCCACTCGGCTCCCGCGGCCGCGGTTCTGCATCGCGTGAAAGCTCGGCACCCCGGCGGCGTCCAAGACGACGGCCTCGCCGTCCAGCACCACGTGATGATCGGCGAGATCTGCCGCGAGCGAACGTAATTGCGGATATTCGTTGGTGACCTCGCGACCGCGCCGGGACCGCACCCGCAGGACACCGTGGTCGATTTCGACCAGCAGCCGGTAGCCGTCCCATTTACCTTCGAACGCCCACTGACTCGCCTTGCACGAATTCACCGAGCCGTGGGTGGCGAGCATGGGTGCGATCCCGTCGAAGTCGAAGACCTTCTGGTCTTTCATCCGGTGCGCCAGCCACTGGTCGCCCCTGGTTTGGATCAGCGCGTAGCGGCCGGAAACCTTGCTACCGCGCAGATTGACGATGACCTCGTTCTCGAGGAACTTCTCCGCCTCGTAGGTCCCGGAGTCCCAGATGATCACCTTTCCCGCCCCGTATTCCCCTTTGGGGATGTTGCCCTCGAAGGTCGCGTACTCCAGCGGATGATCCTCGGTGTGCACCGCCAGGTGGTTCACCGATGTGGTTTCGGGCAGGTTCTTCGGCACCGCCCACGACACCAGCACGCCGTCGCGCTCCAGCCGGAAGTCGTAGTGCAGCCGGCGGGCATGGTGCTCCTGGATGACGAAGGAATTGCCTTGGCCCGTGGCCGGTTTCGTCCGGGGGACGGGTTCCGGCGTTTTCGACGCGTCGCGCATGCTGCGGTACTTGGTCAGCCGATCCGCGACGGCAACGTCGTTGTCCAGTGTCGCCAGCAGATCCCCGTCGCGCGCCACCCGGTCCAGCACCTCGTCGTAGCGCAATTGACGCAGCGACGCCGGGGTGGCGAGCTCTTCCCACGTGCGCGGCGCCGCGACCGTGGGATGTTCGCGCCCGCGCAACGAATACGGCGCGATGGTCGTCTTCGCCCCGTTGTTCTGGCTCCAGTCCAGGAACACCTTTCCCGCCCGCAGGCTCCGGGTCATGGTCGACGTGACCAGCTTGGGCATCGACTTTTCCAGTTGCTGGGCAACCCGTTTCGCCAGCACCGTCGCCCCCTTGCTGCTCACCGGCTCCGCCAGCTGTGCGTAGAGGTGCAGGCCTTTGCTGCCGCTGGTGAGCGGAAACAGGGTCAACCCGATTCCGCCGATGAGATCGCGCACGGCATGGGCCACCTCGGCGAGCTGAGCCATGGTCACGCCCTCACCGGGGTCGAGGTCGAACACCAATCGGGTGGCCGGACCGGGCTTCAGCTCTTCGGCTTTGCTTCGGGTCCACTCCGCGACGAACCGCCACTGCGGCACGTGCACTTCCAGCGCGGCCTGTTGCGCGATCCAGGCCAGCCCTTCGGGGCTGTCGATGATCGGATACGTCGTGGTTCCGGACCGGTGCGTGACGCTCGCGCGCGGCAGCCAGTCCGGCGCCGACGAGGCCAGTTGCTTCTCGAAGAACGAATCCTGTTCGACGCCATTGGGCCAGCGCTTGCGGGTGGCCGGGCGCCCCGCGATGTGCGGGATCATCACCTCGGCGATCCGGGTGTAGTAGTCGAAGACGTCCCGCTTGGTGGTGCCGGTGGCGGGGTAGAGCACCTTGTCGGCGTTGGTGAGCTTCACCCGCGGTGCCATGAGAGTCAACTTACGCGCCTGAGCAGCGATCATGGCTTCCCACCACGGATTATGTCTCAAACGTAAATTTCTGTGACATCGATTACGAAGGCGTTAGACCCGCGGGCACGTCGGGCACGGGATACCGATGCGCATAATGTCCCGGCGTCCAGAAGGCGGCGTCCCCCTCAGCAATGCCACCCTGCAACTGCACTCCCAGCGAATCGCGATACCCACCTACGAAAGGTCGGCACTGCAACGCGGTGTCGTTCACATCGGCGCGGGCAATTTCCACCGCGCACATCAGGCCGTTTACTTCGACGACCTTGCCCGCTCAGGCATTTCGCATCGGTGGGGCGTTACCGGCGTCAGCCTGCACTCCCCCGGCGCCAAAGACTTGCTGTCGGCGCAGGACGGCCTCTACACCGTCGTGCAACGCGGCCATGACGGCCAGACCGCCCGCGTGGTCGGATCGATCGGCTCCGTCCACTACGCACCGAATGACGGCGCGGCGGTCCGCGCCGCTCTGGCCGACCCCCAAACCCGAATCGTCAGCCTGACCATCACCGACAACGGCTACTTCCTGGACCCGGTCACCGACGAGTTCGACGCGAACCACCCTGACGTGCGCGCCGACCTGGTCGCGTCCGACGGCTACGCCACCGCGTGGGGATATCTCGCCGAAGCTCTCGATCGGCGCCGCCGCGCGGGCTTGGCGCCGTTCACCGTGCTCTGCTGCGACAACATTCCCGGCGACACCCGGCCGGCGAGAACCGCGCTGGTGTCGTTCGCCGCGTGCAAGGATCCGGGGCTTGCCCGCTGGATCGAAAGGCATGTCGCGTTCCCGTCGACCATGGTCGATCGCATCACCCCGCAAACCTCGACGTCCGAGCGCGAATTCGTCGAGCAGACGTTCGGCGTGGCCGACAGGTGTCCGGTGGTGACCGAGCCGTATCGCCAATGGGTGATCGAGGATTCGTTCAGCAACGGGCGGCCGCCGCTCGAGGAGGTCGGTGCCGAATTCGTTGCCGATGTCAGCGACCACAAGCTGATCAAGACGCGCCTGCTCAACGGAACCCATATCGCGCTCGCGTGCCTGGCCACGCTGGCCGGTTACCAGCGCACCGACGAAGCGATGCGCGACCGCGTCATCTTCGATTACGTCGAGAGGCTGCTGCGCGACGAAATTCAGCCGCTGCTGCCCGCAGTCCCCGGGATGAACACCCCGGAATACCGCGCCACCCTGCTCGATCGCCTCGGCAACCCCCGCATGAGCGACCAATTGTCGCGGCTGGCCCGGCGGGGAACCAGCAAAATCACCTCGTTCGTGCTGCCCTCCCTGCACGAGGCGATTGCGCAAGGTAGACCCCACACGCTGCTGATGTTGGCCGTTGCAGGATGGGCCCGGTATATGCGCGGCCACGACCTCATGGGCCGCAAGCTGCGCCTCGAAGACTCGCAGGCGATACCGGTGGCTAAGTTGGCCAACATGGCAGGCAACAACCCCGATCCGCTGCTGCGGCATGCGATGTTCGCCGAGCTGCGAGCGGTTCCCGGCTTTGCGGACCGCCTCGGCGAGATGATTGCGCAGATCGACACGCGCGGCGTGGTGCCCACGCTGCGCGACGCGATGCGCAACGACGCGCGAGAGCTGGTGGCACGATGACCGACGGGCTGACCTTCGTGCGCACCTTCGACCCGGCACCGATCACGACTTTGCTGTGCGATGCCGATGACAACCTGTTCGCTTCTGAGCGGCCGGCGTTCGAGGCGTCGACCGAGGTCATGAATCGTTTCCTGGCCAGGTTCGGGGTGACGGCTCCGCTCGACTCCGAGGAGTTGCGTAAGCGGGCCGTAGGGAAGAACTTTCGCGCCATGGCGCTGGGCCTGGCGGTCGAGTGCCAACTACCGCTCGACCCGGCGTTGGCCGACGGCCTCCCCGCGGCGGTGGTCGCCTCAGCCGGTGAGATGGCGAGCGGCAACGCGTTGTCCGCCGACGAACTCGAGCAGTGGGTGCGCGAAGAGCGCGAACGGGTCACCGCTCATCTGGCGGTCACCCTGACCCCCGACCCGCATGTGCTGCAACCGCTGCGAGACCTCGCACCGCACTACGCGCTGGCGGCCGTCAGCTCCAGCGCCACCAAGCGTCTGCGCGCCTGCTTCGCGGCCACCGGCATCGACTCGCTGATACCGGAGGCCGTGACTTTCAGCGCGGAGGATTCACTTCCGGTGCCGACAAGCAAACCCGACCCGGCGGTGTACCTACATTCCGGCGAGGTATTGGGCGTCGCAGCGGAGCAAGGGTTGGCGATCGAAGATTCCGTGGCCGGGGTGAGCTCCGCGGTCGCAGCCGGCTTCGCCACCGTAGGCAACCTGATGTTCGTGTTGCCCGACGAACGGGATTCCCGCCGAAAGGAATTGATTGATGCCGGCGCAGTCGCGATCACCGATTCCTGGCGTGCGCTTGCCGATGTCCTGCTGTTGTCGGCCGTGCCGGCCGGGGGTTCCCACCTCGCGTAGGACATCTACCGTCGAGAGGCGCCACGAGCCCGGTGACAGTCCGGGCCGTGGCCCGGTGAGGAGTTGCCCAATGGTGGCTAGCGCGATCAACCTGAACAATGCGTCGCTTCCAGAACTGCCGATCGAGGCGCCGAACTATGACCGCGGCAGCGTGACCGTCGGCATCGCGCACATCGGCGCCGGTCATTTCCACCGGGCGCATCAGGCTGCGTACCTCAACCTGCTGATGCAGCAGGGCCTGGCGCACGACTGGGGCATCTGCGGCGTAGGGGTGATGCCCGCCGACTGGACCATGCGCGACGTTCTCAACGGCCAGGACGGGCTGTACACGTTGATCTTGGAGAATCCCAACGGGAGTCGGGATGCCCAAGTCATCGGGTCGATCGTTGACTACCGCTACGCTCCGGACGATCCGGAATCAGCGTTAGAGGTGCTCGCCGCGGCGTCGACCCGGATCATCTCGCTGACCATCACCGAAGGTGGGTACCGCGACCCCGATGGGCCTGCGTTCGCGCTGATCACCGAGGCGCTCGCCCGGCGGCGCGATCGGGGAGTCCCCGCGCCGACGGTGGTCTCCTGCGACAACATCGAGAGCAACGGCGAAGTCGCCAGGCGCACCGTGCTCGCCAGTGCCGAACGCAGAGATCCCGCGTTGGCCGAGTGGGTGGCCGAACACGCCCGGTTCCCTAGTTCGATGGTTGACCGCATTACTCCGGCAACGACTTTGGAGATGGCCGCGGAGGTGCGGCGTGACTTCGGCGTCGATGACCGGTGGCCGGTGGTTGCCGAACCCTTCACCGCCTGGGTGATCGAGGACGACTTCGCCGATGGCCGCCCGCCGCTGGAGCAAGCGGGGGTGCTGATGGTCGACGACGTGCGCCCGTACGAGCTGATGAAGCTGCGGCTGCTCAACGCGGGGCATCAGTGCTTGGCCTACTTCGCTCATCTGTGCGGCTTCCAGTTCGTCCACGAGGCGGCGCGCGATCCCCTGTTCGCCGAATTCCTGCTCTCGTACTTCGACACCGAGGCCATCCCCACCCTGCCCCCGGTGCCGGGAATCGACCTGCACGAATTCGGCCGCACGCTGGTCGAACGGTTCGCTAACCCGGCCGTGCGCGACACCGTCGCGCGCATCTGCGCCTACTCGTCGGACCGGATCCCGAAATGGCTGTTTCCCGTCATCTGCGACAACCTGGCCACCGGCGGGCCGGTTCAACTGGCCGCCGCGGCGGCGGCCAGCTGGGCGCGCTACGCCGAGGGCACCGACGAATGGGGTAAGCCTTACGAGGTGGTGGACCAGCTCGCGGATTCGCTCATCCCGATCGCCCGGTCGCAACACCAGAATCCCACCGCGTTCGTCGAGGTGACCGCCGTGTTCTGCGATCTGGCCCACCAACCGAGGTTTGTCGAGGCGTATTGCTGGGCGCTGGATTCGTTGCACGCCAAGGGAGCTCGGGCGACTCTGGAGGCCCTGGTGCGATGACGCGCGGGCTGGTGATCGGCGAGTCGCTGATCGACATCGTCGACGGCCACGAGCACGTCGGCGGCAGTCCGCTCAACGTCGCCGTCGGACTCGCCCGGCTGGGCCGCGAGGTCGACTTCCTGACCCACATCGCCGACGACCCATATGGCCGGCGCATCGTCGACTACGTGAAAACTGCTGGCGCACAGCTAGTCCCGGGCAGCATTGCGGCTACCCGGACACCGACTGCGGTCGCGACTCTCGCCCAGGACGGTTCGGCAGACTACGTGTTCGATCTGGACTGGCGGCTCTCCGGCACACCGGAAGTTCCGCCACCGCTGTTCGTCCATACCGGGTCCATCGCCGCCGTGCGGGAGCCGGGCTGCCTGGCCGTTGCGGCGTTGATCGAGACCTACCGCCTCTCGGCTACGGTCACCTTCGACCCCAACGTGCGGCCGTCGCTGATCGACGACCCGGCCTCGGCGCGTGCCCGCATCGCACGCCTGGTGGAGCTCAGCGACGTCGTCAAGGTCAGCGACGAGGACCTGCGCTGGATCGACCCCGATCACGAACCGGAGCAGACCGCCCGAAGCTGGCTGGCGTCGGGGCCGGCGATCGTCGTGGTGACGATGGGCGCCCGCGGCTCGCTGGCCGTGTGCTCGGCCGGCGAGGCACGCGCGGCCGCCAGGCCGGTCCGGGTGGTGGACACCGTCGGCGCCGGTGACGCCTTCGCGGTGGGCCTGCTCGATGCGCTCTGGGGCATGAACTTATTGGGCGCCGACCGCCGGGCCGCCCTGCGCAACATCCCGATCAACGTCCTCGCGGAAGCGCTCGAGGCGGCCGGCCTTTCGTCCGCCGTGACCGTGGGCCGCGCTGGGGCAGACCTCCCCTCTCGCGCCGACCTGCGGGCCAAGGCAAACGGGCCGTAGCTTCTCGGCAGGCCTCGATGCGGTCACGAGCTGCGGCGCAACGGCCCCGCGTCCTGTTAGCCGGCGAACAGTATGGGCATACTGACTTACATGCGCTCCATCTGGAAGGGCTCGATCGCGTTCGGGCTGGTCAACGTCCCGGTCAAGGTGTACAGCGCCACCCAGGACCACGACATCAAGTTCCATCAGGTGCACGCCAAGGACAACGGCCGCATCCGATACCAACGCGTTTGCGAGGTGGACGGCGAGGTCGTCGAATACCGCGACATCGCCCGGGCGTTCGAATCCGACGATGGGCAGATGGTCATCATCACCGACGACGACATCTCCACCCTGCCCGAAGAACGCAGCCGCGAGATCGAGGTATTGGAGTTCGTTCCCGCCGAAGAGGTCGACCCCATGTTGTTCGACCGTAGCTACTTCCTGGAGCCGGATTCCAAGTCGTCGAAATCCTATGTGTTGCTGGCAAAGACGCTCGCCGAGACCGATCGGATGGCGATCGTGCACTTTACGCTGCGCAATAAGACGCGGCTGGCGGCGTTGCGGGTCAAGGACTTCGGCAAGCGCGACGTGATGATGGTGCACACCCTGCTGTGGCCCGACGAAATCCGCGACCCCGACTTCCCGGTGCTGGACAAGGAAGTCGAGATCAAGCCGGCGGAGCTCAAGATGGCCGGTCAGGTGGTGGAGTCGATGGCCGAAGACTTCAATCCGGACCGCTACCACGACACCTACCAGGAGCAGCTCCAGGAGCTCATCGACGCGAAACTCGAAGGCGGCGAAGCCTTTACCACCGAGGAGCAACCCAAGGAACTCGACGAGACCGAGGACGTCTCCGACCTGCTGGCCAAGCTGGAAGCTAGCGTGAAGGCGCGCTCCGGAAACGGTAAGGCTCCCGCGAAGAAGGCACCCGCCAAAAAGACCGCCGCCAAAAAGACGGCCGCGAAGAAGGCACCGGCGAAGAAGGCTCCCGCCAAGAAGGCCGCGTCGAAATCCTGACGCGCAGCCGCCGCGTGGTCAGCGCCGGCGGGTCGCCAGGAACCGGGTCGCCGCCGCGATCAGGTTGATCACCGCGACGATGATGATCAGGCTGAGCGCCGCGCCCCAGATGCGCAGGAAACCGGCCCGCTCGGGATTGGTGAGTTCGGTGTAGATCAGCAGCGGGAGCGAGGCCATGTTGCCGTGGAAGATGTCGACGTTGATCGACCGGCTGTAGCCGACGAGCACCAGCACCGGGGCGGTTTCGCCGACGACCCGCGCGACGGACAGCAAGACACCGGACACGATGCCGGGCATCGCGATCGGGAACACGATCCGCATGATGGTCTTCCACTTGGGAACCCCGAGCGCGTAGCTGGCTTCGCGCAGATCGTCGGGCACCAACCTCAGCATTTCCTCGGCGGACCGCACCACCACCGGCAGCATCAACAAGACCAGCGCCAGCGACACGGCGAACGAGCTCTGCTGGAATCCCAGGGTGGCGATCCAGAGGCTGAAGATGAACAAGGCCGCAACGATAGAGGGCACCCCGGCGAGCACGTCGACCATGAACGTCGTCAGCCGCACCAGCCGGCCGGAGCCGTATTCCACCAGGAAGACGGCTGTCATGAGGCCCAGCGGCACGGACAGCAGGGCGGCGACGCCGGCCTGTACGACGGTTCCGTACAGCGCGTGATAGATGCCGCCGGCGAACTGCTCCGGCAGGATGCCGTGCAGCGAGTGGGTCCACCAACCCGTTCGGGTGACCGCGTACCAACCCCGGGCCACCACCACCGACAGCACCCAGACAAGCGGCACCAGCGCGATGAGGAACGAGGCGACGAAGAAAATGGTCGCGGCGCTGTTCGTGAGCCGGCGCCGCACGCTGACGGGCCGGAACGCCTGGGTTTTGACCGGCCGGTCGAACACGCTGGCCGTCATCCGTTGACCTTCCCGCCGGCGATGGCGCGCGCGAGCGCGTTGACAACGAACGTCAAGACGAACAACGCGAATCCCGCGGCGATGTAGGCCCCGGTAGGCAACGGTTCACTGAATTCTGCTGCCGCGGAGGCGATCTTCGAGGCAAACGTGTAGCCGCCGTCGAACAGCGACCAATTTCCCGGGCGTGCGGCGGAGCGCAAAATGATCAGGACCGCCACCGTCTCGCCGAGCGCCCGGCCCAGCCCCAACATGGACGCCGCGATGACGCCGCTGCGGCCGAATGGCAGCACGGTCATCCGCACCACCTCCCACTTGGTGGCCCCCAGCGCTTGCGCGGCTTCCATCTGGATGTGCGGAGTCTGCCGGAACACTTCCCGGGAGACCGACGTGATGATCGGCAGGATCATCGCCGAGAGCACGATGCCCGCGGTGAAGATGGTGCCGCCGCCGGCCAGCGAGACATTGCCCTGCTTGAACAGGAAGAACCAGCCCAGGTGGCGATTGAGGAACGCCGCGACCGGCTCGATCCTGGGCGCCAGCACGAAGATGCCCCACAACCCGAAGATGATCGAGGGCACCGCGGCCAGCAGGTCGACGATCGCCCCGAACGGGCGGGCCAGCCGCTTGGGCGCGTATTGGGTGAGGAATACCGCGATCCCGACCGCGACCGGCACCGCCACCACCAGCGCGGTGACCGAACTGAGCACCGTGACCATCAAGAGGTCACGGATGCCGAACGCCAGCTTCCCCGGGTCGGTGGTGCTGAACTGGGCGCTGGTGAAGAAGTTCGCGTGGTTGACGCGCAACGACGGAACCGCACGTATCAGCAGGAACACCGCGATCAGCAGGATCGCGACCACGATCGTCGACCCGGCAGCGGCAGCCGTCAGCTTGAACAGCCGGTCGCCCCGCCGACCTGATGGCGCGCCCAGCGCCTTGAGCTCAGGCTTTTTCGGAGTCGACGGGCTGGCTACCGCTCCTCGGGTCACGACCACCTCAAATCACGTGATGGCGTTGATCGAAGCCGACAGTCTGGACTTGAACGAATCCGGAATGGGGATGTACCCATTGTCGGCCAGGCCACTCTGCCCCGCACCGATCGTACTTTGCAGGAACGCCTTCACCGCTGTGCCGACCTGCGAATCGGGATACTTCGAGCAAACGATCTCATACGTCGCCAGCACGATCGGGTACGACCCGGGTTGGGTCGGCTTGTAGAAGGAGAGCGTGTCGAGCACCAGGTCGTTGCCCTGCCCGCTGATCTTGGCGCCGGAAATCGTCTTGCCGACCGAATCGGAGCTGATCGCGACCGCGTCGGGACCGGCAGAGGTGACGACCTTGGCCATGTCCAGCTTCTGCGCCTGAGCGAACGACCACTCGTTGTAGGTGATGGATCCCTCGGTGGCCTTGATCGCCGCCGACGTGCCGTCGTTGCCCTTGGCCCCCTCACCGACCCCGCCCTTGAACGTCTTTCCGGCGCCCTTGCCCCACGCGCCGTTGGAGGCGGCGTCGAGGTACTTCTGGAAGTTGTCCGTGGTGCCGGATTCGTCGTTGCGGAACACCACGTGAATCGGCTCGGCGGGCAAAGTGACACCGGAGTTGAGCGCCGCGATGGCCGGGTCGTTCCACGTCGTGATGGCGCCGTTGAAGATCTTCGCCGCCGTCGGGCCGTCGAGGCTCAGCGAACTCAGGCCCTTGACGTTGTAGGTGATGGCGATGGGGCCGAACACCACCGGCAGATTCCATGCCGGTGAGCCGCAACGCTGCTGCGCCGCCGCGTACTCCTTGGCAGCAAGTGGCGAGTCCGATCCGCCGAAATCGGTTTGGTTGCCGTTGAATTCACTGATTCCCGCGCCGGAGCCATTGGCCGTGTAGTTCAGCGTCTGACCCGGGCAGGCCTGCTCGAAGGCGTTGACGAAGCGCGTCATCGCGTTGGCCTGGGCGGTCGACCCGCTGGCCTTCAAGGTCTTCTTTCCGCCGCAGGCGACCTTGCCCGACGACGAACCGCTCGTGGCGCTTCCGCCACCGGCGTTGTTATCGCTTCCGCAGCCCGACAACGCCAGCGCACCAGCGGTCACGACGCTCATCGCGACACCGAATCGGTTGAGTTTCAAGTCACTTCCTAACGGTAGGGATGAAACATGATTGCCGACGTTCTTCTAGCCGCTGTCCGGCGACCAGCGTCTCGCGCAGCAACGAAGCTAACAGCAAGAAGGTTAACGTTGGGCAAATTGCTGTCGGCCGATTGTCGCTGGCTAGGACGGCTTGCGGGCGGCCGCGCACAAATGCGGGAAGGCTCACGAAATGGCGTCGATCGCCGCCGACAACCGCGACTTGAAGGACTCCGGAACGGGAATGTAGCCGTTGTCGGCTAAGCCGTTCTGTCCCGCACCGACGGTGCTCTGCAGGAAAGCCTTCACAGCAGCGGCGACCTGGGGATCCGGATACTTCGAGCAGACGATCTCATATGTGGCGAGCACGATCGGATACGAGCCGGGCTGGGTCGGCTTGTAGAAGGAGAAGGTGTCGACGACCAAGTCGTTGCCCTCCTCGACGAAGTCGGCACCGGCGATCGTCTTGCCGACCGAGGCGGCGCTGATCGCCACGGCATCCGGGCCGGCCGATGTGACGATCTTGGCCATGTTGAGTTTTTGCGCCTGGGCGAACGACCACTCGTTGTAAGCGATGGACCCCTCGGTGGCCCTGACCGCCGCCGACGTGCCGTCGTTGCCCCTGGCCCCCTCACCGACGCCGCCGTTGAACGTCTTTCCGATGCCCTTGTCCCAGGCGCCGTTGGCTGCCGAGTCCAGGTACTTCTGGAAATTGTCTGTCGTGCCGGACTGGTCGTTGCGGAAGATCACCCGAATCGGCTCGGCGGGGAACGCGACGCCGGGGTTCAACGCCTGAATCGCCGGATCGTTCCAGGACGTGATGGCGCCCTTGAACACTTTCGCGGCCGTAGGGCCGTCCAGATTCAGCGAAGTCACACCCGTGACGTTGTAGGTGACCGCGATCGGCCCGAACACCACAGGCAAATTCCACGCCGGTGAACCGCAGCGCTGCCGCGCCGCGAAGTATTCGATGGGGGCCAACGCCGAGTCCGACCCGGCGAAATCCGTTTGATTTCCTGTGAATTCGCCGATCCCCGCTCCGGAGCCGTTGGGCGTGTAGTTCAGCGTCTGGCCGGGGCAGGCCTGCTCGAATGCCTTGATGAAGCGGGTCATCGCGTTGGCCTGGGCGGTCGACCCGCTGGCCTTCAGCGTCTTCTTCCCGCCGCAGCTCACCTTGCCGGGCGGCGTGCCCGGCCCCGCGCCGTTGTCATTGCTTCCGCAGCCCGACAACGCCAGGGCGACGGCTGTCATGGCACTTAGCGCGGCGCCAAATCGATTCAGCCCCAATACGATCCTCGTCGGAAAAGGTCAAACATGATCGCCACCATTCAATAGCCACGCCGACCAAACGGTCAGCACTAAGGCTAGCGCCGGCCGTATGTTCTCGCAGTGGACGCGAGACGCGGCGAGGCCCACCCGTTGCGACGGCCCGGAAGCGAGCGCGGGGCGTTACATCGTCCCGTGGATATGCAAAAGTAGAACCTGTTCCAGAAATGCCGCATCCGAGACGGCGAGGCTTGCTACCGTTTCGGCTGACAACTTGGGCGAAGAGAGGCCGCAATGATCCTTGACAGATTTCGTCTCGACGACAAAGTCGCCGTCATCACCGGTGCCGGTCGTGGCCTCGGGGCGGCTATCGCGCTGGCTTTCGCCGAAGCCGGCGCGGACGTCCTGATCGCCTCGCGAACGGAATCGCAACTAGAAGGCGTCGCCGAACAGGTCCGCGCGGCCGGCCGTCGGGCGCACATCGTCGCCGCCGACCTGGCCCACCCCGAGGTGACCGCGCAGCTGGCGGGCCAGGCAGTCGAGGCCTTCGGGAAACTAGACATCGTCGTCAACAACGTCGGCGGCACCATGCCCAATACGCTGCTGACCACCTCGACGAAGGACCTCAAGGACGCGTTCACCTTCAACGTCGCCACCGCCCACGCGCTGACCGTCGCGGCGGTACCCCTTATGCTCGAGCACTCCGGGGGCGGCAGCGTCATCAACATCACCTCCACCATGGGCAGGCTGGCCGGACGCGGCTTCGCCGCCTACGGCACCGCCAAGGCCGCACTGTCCCACTACACCCGGCTGACCGCCCTGGACCTGTGCCCACGCATCCGGGTCAATGCGATCGCACCGGGATCGATCCTCACCTCCGCGCTGGACGTCGTCGCGTCCAACGACGAGTTGCGCGCGCCGATGGAGAAGGCCACGCCCATGCGCCGACTCGGTGATCCCGTCGACATCGCCGCTGCCGCAGTCTATTTGGCGTCTGACGCGGGTAGCTTCCTGACCGGCAAGACGCTGGAGGTCGATGGCGGCCTCACCTACCCCAACCTCGACATCCCCGTCCCGGATCTGTGACCCCCGACCGCTAAGGAGCCCGCCATGGGAATCCCCGTCGTTCAACTGGGCACCGGCAATGTCGGCGTCCACGCGCTGCGAGCGCTCATCACCAATCCCGAGTTCGAGCTCAGGGGCGTCTGGGTGTCCTCGGACGCCAAGGCCGGCAAGGACGCGGCGGAGCTTGCCGGGCTTCCCGATTCGACCGGCGTGCTGGCCAGCACCGACCTGGACGCAGTGCTCGCCACCGGACCGCAGTGCGCCGTCTACAACGCGCTCGCAGACAACCGGTTGCCCGAGGCGCTGGAGGACTATCGGCGCGTCCTGGCCGCCGGCATCAACATCGTCGGCAGTGGCCCGGTCTTCTTACAGTATCCGTGGCAGGTGATTCCCGAGGAGCTGATCAAGCCCATCGAAGACGCTGCGCGCGAAGGGAATTCGAGCGTGTACGTCAACGGGATCGATCCCGGCTTCGCCAACGACCTGCTGCCGCTGGCGCTGGCCGGCACCTGTCAGAACATCCAGCAGATTCGCTGCATGGAGATCGTCGACTACGCCACCTATGACAGCGCCGCGGTCATGTTCGACGTGATGGGCTTCGGGAAGCCGCTGGACGACATCCCCATGCTGCTGCAGCCCGGCGTGCTCAGCCTCGCCTGGGGATCGGTGGTTCGCCAGCTGGCGGCCGGCCTGGGGATTTCGCTCGACTCGGTCGCGCAGGAGTACGTGCGCGTGCCGGCGCCGGAGGACTTCGACATCGCGTCCGGGCACATCCCCAAGGGCAGCGCCGCGGCGCTGCGGTTCGAGGTGTTCGGCCTGGTCAACGGCGACCCCGTCGTCGTCCTCGAACACGTCACCCGGCTGCGCGAGGATCTGTGCCCGGACTGGCCGCAGCCCGCCCAGCACGGCGGGTCCTACCGCATCGAGATCACCGGCGAACCCTCCTACGCGATGGATGTCTGCCTGAGCAGCCGCAAGGGTGACCACAACCACGCCGGGCTGGTGGCCACCGCGATGCGGGTGGTCAACGCGATCCCCGCGGTGGTGGCCGCCCCGCCGGGGATCGTGACGACGCTGGACCTGCCCCTGATCACCGGCAAGGGCCTTTACCTGCCGGGCTGATCGGGCGGCGCGGGATGAAGCGCGCCTTCGAACCGCTCCTGCCCGAATGGTGGGTGGCCTCCGGGTCCGCCTGGAGTCTTCGGCTAACCTCACTTTCTTATTCGGACGTGTGAATCGAGGGGCCGACACTTGACGCGGAGCAGCCAGGACTCGCTGAAAAGCAGTTGGTATCTGCTCGGCCCTGCCTTCGTCGCCGCGATCGCCTATGTCGATCCGGGAAACGTCGCGGCCAACGTCAGCTCCGGCGCGAAGTTCGGTTACCTGCTGCTGTGGGTCATCGTGGTGGCCAATGCGCTGGCCGGGCTGGTGCAGTACCTGTCCGCCAAGCTCGGCCTGGTCACCGGCCGGTCGTTACCCGCGGCCATCGGCAAGCGAATGAGTCGTCCGGTCCGGCTGGTCTACTGGGTTCAGGCCGAGCTGGTGGCGATCGCTACCGATATGGCCGAAATCGTCGGCGGGGCAATCGCTTTGCGGATCCTGTTCGATTTGCCGCTGCTGGCCGGCGGCGTCATCACCGGGGTGGTCTCCCTGCTGTTGCTGGCGATCCAGGACCGGCGCGGGCAGATCATCTTCGAGCGCGTCATCACCGGACTGCTGCTCGTCATCGCCATCGGCTTCGCGGCCAGCTTCTTCGTGAAGACGCCTCCGCCGGACGCCGTGCTGGGCGGGCTGTTGCCGAGATTCCAGGGCACCGAAAGCGTGCTGCTGGCAGCCGCCATCCTGGGCGCCACCGTGATGCCGCACGCCGTGTACATGCATTCCGGGCTGGTCCTCGATCGACACGGGCATCCCGCTGAGGGCGCCGAGCGACGCCTGCTGCTGCGGGTCACCCGGCTGGATGTCGTCCTGGCGATGGCCGTCGCGGGAACGGTAAACGCGGCGATGCTGCTGGTCGCCGCGATCAACCTGCAGCACCGCGACATCAACGCGTCCATCGAGGGCGCCTACTCCGCGATTCACCACACCCTCGGCGCGGCCATCGCGGTGCTGTTCGCGATCGGGTTGCTGGCGTCCGGGCTGGCGTCGTCGTCGGTGGGCGCCTACGCCGGCGCCATGATCATGCAGGGGCTGCTGCACCGCAGGATCCCGATGCTGGTGCGCCGGGTGGTGACCATATGTCCGGCGCTGGTGATCCTCGCGGTCGGGTTCGACCCCACCCGGGCGCTGGTGCTGTCCCAGGTGGTGCTGTCGTTCGGGATACCGTTTGCGGTTCTTCCGCTGGTGAAGCTGACCAGCGACCGCGATCTGATGGGCAGCGACACCAATCATCCCGTCACGACGGTTGTTGGCTGGGCGGTCGGCGTAATGATTAGTCTGCTTAACGTGATGCTCATCTGGCTGACGGTGACCGGCTAAATGCCGGCCCGCCGGCACGCCTACTTCGCATACGGGTCGAACCTGTGCGTCAGGCAGATGGCGCTGCGGTGTCCGGACGCCGCCGATCCGCGGCCGGCGGTGCTGTCCGATCACGACTGGCTGATCAACCAGCGCGGCGTGGCCACGGTCGAACCGTGCGCCGGCACTCAGGTACATGGCGTGGTCTGGCAGATCTCCGATGGCGACCTCGCGACGCTGGACAGCGCCGAGGGTGTGCCGGTGCGCTACCGGCGAGACCGGCTGACCGTGCACACCGACGGCGGGCCGTCGCCGGCCTGGGTGTACATCGACCATCGCGTGACACCGGGCCCGCCCCGACCGGGCTACCTGCCCAAGATCATCGACGGCGCCGTACAGCACGGGTTGCCGCAGCGCTGAAAGCGATTGCGGCGCAGCGCCCGACGCCGGCATCCGGCGAGGCCAGTGCGAGGGGTCCCAGCGCCGC
>NZ_LZKF01000105.1:0-11733 GCF_001672665.1 Mycobacterium sp. E2238
CGGGATCGCCCCGGCGATGATCAGCGCGGACACGATGATCACGGCGTACAACACCCAGGAGGTGCTGTGCGCGCCGCCGCCCACAACCGAACCACCGCCCCCGCCACCGACGGAGACACAGACCGTGACGGTCACGCCTGCACCGCCGCCGCCACCGCCGGCGCCCGCTCCGGCGCCGCCGCCGGCCGCCTCGGCGGCCGCGGCGCCACCCCCGCCACCGACGACACCGACCGGGCCGCGACAGGTGACCTATTCGGTGACCGGCACCAAGGCGCCCGGCGACATCATCTCGGTGACCTACGTCGATGCGTCCGGCCGGCGGCGCACCCAGCACAACGTGTACATCCCATGGTCGATGACCGTCACGCCCATCTCGCAGTCCGACGTCGGCTCCGTCGAGGCGTCCAGCCTCTTCCGCGTGAGCCGGCTGAACTGCTCGATCACGACAAGCGACGGGACGGTGGTGGTGTTGGGGTTGGCCAGCTTGGTGGTGTCGGTGCGCGCGAACAGCAGCGACACCGACACCACGAGCGCGATGGCGGCCACGATGGCGGCGACCCCGACCACCCATGGCCAGCGCGGAGCGCCGTGTTCTTCCTCGTCGTCGGCGGACTCGTCGAAGGTGTCGTAGTCGTAGAGCCTGAGGTCGGCAGGCAGGTACGGGCCGCTCATGAAATGCTCGGACTCCGGGGCCGAATAGGCCCGCGAATAGGCGTCGGTCTGGCCGGTCTGGTCGGCCGCCGGCTCGGCGCCGTCGTCGAAGGGTTCGATCTCTTCGACGCCACCGGGTTCGCCCCCGTGTTCGAGAACGTCCGCGGCCTCGATATCGGAATCCGGTTGGTGGGGAGCCTCGTTCACGGAATCGGGATCCTCGGGATCCCATTCCGGTGGTTTCGGCCCGCTCATCTTTGCCTGCCCTGTCCGACTGCCTCACCAGCGCGCGGGGCCCCGGGGCCATGTCGTTGCGCGCGCGCTTGAGAAATTGTCATTTGCCTGGGCAAAACACTACCGAACCGAGAGGGGCAAAGAAGTCTTGGCGAACCGGGCACAGATCACGTGATCGGATTGTGACCTTAACGGCTGCGGATCAGTGCTTCTCGGGCCCCACGTAGTACTCGAACACCAATCCCGCCACCGACGCGAGGACGAACATGACCCCCGCGGCAATCAGCCACGGCAGCCACAGCGCGATACCCACCGCGCTCACCGAGGCAGACAGCGCGATCAGGATCGGCCACCAGCTGTGCGGGCTGAAAAAGCCCAATTCACCTGCTCCGTCGCTGATCTCGGCGCCCTCGTAGTCCTCGGGCCGGGTATCGATGCGGCGCGCCACGAACCGGAAGAAGGTGGCCACGATCAACGCCAGCCCGCCCGTCAGCGCCAGCGCGGTCGTCCCGGCCCACTCCTCACCGCCGGTGGCGAAAAGCGCCGTCAGCACGCCATAAAGCACCGCAACCAAAATGAAAAACCCGGCGATGAATTCGAAAAGCCTGGCTTCGATATGCATTTGGTGTCCTAACCTACTGGCTTCCGGCCAACTGACCGCGCTTGGTGTCGAACGGGTGAGTGGTCACCGCGAGCGGCGCCTGACCGATCGCCTGCAACGCCTGGGCGTTGCTCTTGCCGTCGATCCGCTGCTGCAGGTAAGCCTTGAAGTCGTTGGGCGGCACCACCCGAACCTCGAAGTTCATCATCGAGTGATACGTGCCACAGAATTCGGCGCAGTGGCCCACGAACGCCCCGGGCTTGCTGATGTCGTCGACCTGGAAGACGTTCACCGAGTTGTTCGCCTCGGCGTTGGGGATCACGTCGCGCTTGAACAGGAACTCGGGCACCCAGAACGTGTGGATGACGTCCGCGGACGCCAACCGGAACTGGATGCGCTTGCCGGTGGGCAGCACCAGCACCGGGATTTCGTCGCTGGTGCCCAGAACTTCCACCTTGTCGAAGTTCAGGTAGGTGCGGTCGGAGGTGTTGAGCCCGCGGACCGGCCCGACGCGCTCCTCGCCGTGGGCGTCCTTGCCCTCGGGCTTGGAGACCATGGCGTTTTTGCGCGCCTGGTCGGCACCGTCGTAGGTCAGCGTGCCGTCCTTGAAGTCAACGCGCTGGTAGCCGAACTTCCAGTTCCACTGGAAGGCGGTGACGTCGACCACCACCTCGGGGTCCTTGTCGACGTGCAGCATCTTCTCCTGCACCACCACGGTGAAGTAGAACAACACCGAGATGATCAGGAACGGCGTCACGGTGAGCACCAGCTCCAGCGGCATGTTGTAGCCGAACTGGCGCGGCAGATCGGTGTCGGTGGCCTTCTTCCGGTGGAAGGCCGACGCCCAGAAGATCAAACCCCACACGATGACGCCGACGACCAGCGAGGCGATCGTCGCTCCGATCCACAGCTCGCGGTTCAGCTGGGCCTGCGGGGTGATGCCCTTTGGCCAGCCCAGACCCAGCACGTCCGACCAGCTGCATCCGCTCAGGGTGAGCGCCAACACGCCGAGCGTCGCGGCCAGCGCCAGCGGCCGCAGACGACGGGACAGACCCTGCCGAAACCTG
The DNA here is from genome assembly GCF_001672665.1 of Mycobacterium sp. E2238. Classification (NCBI taxonomy): domain Bacteria; kingdom Bacillati; phylum Actinomycetota; class Actinomycetes; order Mycobacteriales; family Mycobacteriaceae; genus Mycobacterium; species Mycobacterium sp. E2238. The sequence goes on from NZ_LZKF01000105.1 coordinate 2,554, forward strand.
CCCTGCGACATACGTTGCGAACGGACCTGCTCGCGAGGTGTCACGTTGGCGCCTCCTGCTCGGATATCGAATACTACGCAGCGTAGACCACGCCGCCGACCCGAGCGACGAAACCCCGGCCCGCTGGGCCGATCGGCCGATCGCGACGTGCCGGGTGCGGCGGCCACGGCCGCGGCCGAAGTGCGGCATACTGGGGCGCCGTGTGTGGTCTGCTGGCGTTCGTCGCTGCCCCGGACAGTGCCAGTGACGACGCTGCCGCCCGGGCCGACGCGGCCATCGCGCGCGCGTCGCATCTGATGCGCCACCGCGGCCCCGACGAGCCCGGCACGTGGACCGACCCGGGTGCCGACGGATCGGTGGTGTTCGGCTTCAACCGGCTGTCGATCATCGACATCGCGCATTCGCACCAGCCGCTGCGGTGGGGACCGCCCGAGGCGCCCGACCGCTACGTGCTGGTGTTCAACGGCGAGATCTACAACTACCTCGAGCTGCGCGACGAGCTGGCCACCGCACACGGCGCGGTGTTCGCCACCGACGGCGACGGCGCGGCCATCGTCGCCGGCTACCACTATTGGGGCGCCGACGTGCTCACCCGGCTGCGCGGCATGTTCGCCTTCGCCCTGTGGGACACCGCCACCGGTGAATTGTTTTGCGCCCGAGACCCTTTCGGCATCAAACCGCTCTTCATGGCGACCGGGGCCGGGGGCACGGCGGTGGCCAGCGAGAAGAAATGCCTGCTAGACCTAGCGGAGCTGGGCGGATACGACACCGGGATCGATGACCGTGCCGTGCAGCACTACACCGTGCTGCAGTACGTGCCCGAGCCCGAGACGCTGCATCGCGGGGTGCGCCGGCTCGAATCGGGCTGCTACGCGCGGATCCGCCCCGGGCGGCGGCCGGAGGTCACCCGCTATTTCGTGCCCCGATTCGCGGCCACACCCATCACCCGCGACACCGAGCAGGCCCGCTACGACGAGATCACCGCGGTGCTCGAGGACTCGGTGGCCAAGCACATGCGCGCCGACGTCACCGTCGGGGCGTTTCTGTCCGGGGGCATCGACTCCACCGCCATCGCGGCGCTGGCCATCCGGCACAACCCCAACCTGATCACCTTCACCACCGGTTTCGAGCGGGAGGGGTTCTCCGAGATCGACGTCGCGGTCGCCTCGGCTGAGGCGATCGGCGCCCGCCACATCGCCAAGGTGGTCCACCCGGACGAGTTCGTCGCCGCCCTGCCCGAAATCGTGTGGTACCTGGATGAGCCGGTGGCCGACCCCGCGCTGGTGCCGCTGTTCTTCGTCGCGCGGGAAGCCCGCAAGCACGTCAAGGTGGTGCTGTCCGGGGAGGGCGCCGACGAGCTGTTCGGCGGCTACACGATCTACCGGGAGCCGTTGTCGCTCAAGCCCTTCGACTACCTGCCGCGACCGCTGCGGCGGTCGATGGGCAAGGTGTCCAAGCCCCTGCCGGAGGGCATGCGGGGCAAGAGCCTGCTGCACCGCGGCTCGCTGACGCTCGAGGAGCGTTATTACGGCAACGCCCGCAGCTTCTCCGACGCGCAGCTGCGCGAAGTGCTGCCGGGTTTCCGGGAGGAATGGACCCACACCGACGTCACCGCCTCGGTGTACGCCCAGTCGGCGGGTTGGGACCCGGTGGCCCGCATGCAGCACGTCGACCTGTTCACCTGGCTGCGCGGCGACATCCTGGTCAAGGCGGACAAGATGACGATGGCCAACTCGCTCGAGCTGCGGGTGCCGTTCCTGGATCCCGAGGTGTTCGCCGTCGCCTCGCGACTGCCCGTCGAGGCGAAGATCACCCGCACCACCACCAAGTACGCGCTGCGGCGGGCGCTGGAGCCGATCGTGCCCGCGCACGTGCTGCACCGGCCCAAGCTCGGGTTCCCGGTGCCGATCCGGCATTGGTTGCGCGCAGGCGACTTGCTGGACTGGGCCTACGGGTTGGTGGCGTCCTCGCAAGCCGATCGCTTCGTCGACCTGGCCGCCGTACGGCGGATGCTCGACGAGCACCGCAACGGCGCGGGCGATCACAGCCGCCGGCTGTGGACGCTGCTGATCTTCATGCTCTGGCACGCGATCTTCGTCGAGCACAGCGTGGTGCCGCAGATCAGCGAACCGCACTACCCCGTGCAGCTGTAACGGTGCCGCCGTCGGCTCACTCTCGACGCGGTTACGCGAGCACCGCGGCGATCTCGTTGGCCGCGTCGTCGCCGTAAGCGCCGGCCAACCGGCTCACCGCGGTCTCGCGGTTCCAGTCCCAGTTCTGGGTTCCGGTCGATTCCAGCACCAGCACGGCTACCAGCGAGCCCAGCTGCGCGGAGCGCTCGAGGTTCAGGCCGGCGCTGCGCCCGGTGAGGAAACCGGCCCGGAACGCGTCGCCGACGCCGGTGGGGTCAGTCTGGCTGGTCTCGGGCACCACCCCTACGTGGGTCGTCGTGCCGTCGGACTCGACGATGTCCACGCCCTTGGGGCCCAGGGTGGTCACCCGCAGGCCGACCTTGCCCTGCACCTCGGACTCCGACCAGCCGGTCTTGTTGAGCAGCAGCTCCCACTCGTAGTCGTTGGTGAACAAGTAGGCGGCGCCGTCGACGAGCTTGTCGATCTCCTCGCCGGACAGGCGGGGCAGCTGCTGGGACGGGTCGGCGGCGAAGGGCAGGCCCAGCTTGCGGCACTCCTCGGTGTGCACCACCATCGCGTCGGGGTCGTTGGCCCCGATGATCACCAGGTCCGGCTCGCCGATGGACGACACCACGTCGGCGAGCTTGATGTTGCGGGCCTCCGACATGGCGCCGGGGTAGAACGACGCGATCTGGGCCATGTCGTCATCGGTGGTGCAGGTGAATCGCGCGGTGTGCGCCGTCTTCGAGATCAACACGTTGTCGCAGTTGACACCGTGCGACTGCAGCCATTGCCGGTAGTCGTCGAAGTCGTCGCCGGCCGCGCCCACCAGCGCGACGTCGCCGCCGAGCACGCCGATCGCGAAGGCGATGTTGCCCGCGACGCCGCCGCGGTGGATCACCAGGTCGTCGACCAGAAAGCTGAGCGATACCTTCTGCAGGTGCTCAGCCAGCAGGTGCTCGGAAAACTTGCCGGGGAACCGCATCAAATTGTCGGTCGCAATCGAACCTGTCACCGCGATCGTCACGAATGTCTCCGCCCTTCGTTAGCAAGGTTATCTAGCTTACGCACGCCACCGGACCGTCGCTGTGTCCACGGTCGGCATGAAGCGGTGCGCTAGCCTCCCTAGGGAACTCGCTCAAGTCACCGGGTCACGATGCTCGGTCGGGGTATCCCGCACGTACTCCCGTCTACCACCGTAGGAGAACCAGGATGGCAGGTCCGCACTCGCCGAACCACACCGTCGGCGGCAGCGGACCCAGCGGACCTGAGCCCCGGGCCGAATCTCAGCCGCTCGAATTTCCCGACCACCCGGGAGCCGGCGACCCGACTCCGGCCAATTATGCCGGGCAGCCGCGCCCGCCGATGCCCTACCCGCCGCAGCCACGATCCAAGCGGCGGCTGGTCGTCGGAGTGCTGTTGGCCGTCGCGCTGGCGGCCGCCCTGACGGTGGCGATCGTCTACGGCGTGCGCACCAACGGGGCCAACACCGGGGCCACGTTCTCGGAGGGCGCCGCGAAGACGGCCATCCAGGGGTACCTGGACGCGCTCGACCACCGCGACCTTGCGGAGATCGAACGCAACGCGCTGTGTGGCATGTACGACGGCGTCCGCGACAAACGGTCCGACCAGGCGCTGGCCAAGTTGAGCAGCGACGCGTTCCGCAAGCAATTCTCCGAGGTCGAGGTCACCTCGATCGACAAGATCGTCTACCTGTCGCAGTACCAGGCCCAGGCGCTGTTCACCATGAAGGCGTCTCCCGCGGGCGGGGGCCCGTTGCGCGGTGACTTACAGGGCATCGCCCAGCTGCTGTTCCAGCGGGGCCAGATCATGGTCTGCTCGTACGTGCTCCGCACCGGTGGCTCGTACTGAGCCCGCGGCTACCCGGTCAGTTGAACGAGTCGCCGCAGGCGCACGAGCCGGTGGCGTTGGGGTTGTCGATCGTGAAGCCCTGCTTCTCGATGGTGTCGACGAAATCGATGGACGCGCCTTCGACGTAGGGCGCGCTCATCCGGTCCACCGTCAACGTCACCCCGCCGAAGTCGGCGGTCAGGTCGCCGTCCAGCGTCCGGTCGTCAAAGAAAAGGTTGTAGCGCAGGCCGGCGCACCCACCCGGCTGGACCGCGATCCGCAGCGCCAGGTCGTCCCGGCCCTCCTGGTCGAGCAGGGACTTTGCCTTGGTGGCGGCGGCCTCGGTCAGGATCACGCCGTGCGTCTTGGCGGTCGACTCGTTTTGCACCGTCATTGCTTCTCCTACATGCCTCATCGTTGGGTGGGTCCGTTCAGGTTCGAGCCCGCTGGTCTCGCTTTACGCGGCCAGATCCGCCCGGAAAAAGCCCACAGGATCAACGGTACCTTGCAGGACCGCTATTCCCGAGTCGCGCCGCCACCACGGAAGCCAAACCCATCAGCTGGTTGGCCGCGTCGGCCTGCGCCAGCCGCGCCGATCCGGCGTGCTCGGCGATGGACAGGGCGGACATGATGCCCGCCGAGCGGACCGTGGCGTTGTCCAGGTCGACCTGGCCGGCCAGCACGATCACCGGCACTCCCCGCGGCCGGGCGGCGTCCGCCAGGTAGCCCACCACCTTGCCGTGCAGCGATTGCTCGTCGAAACGGCCTTCACCGGTGACGATGAGCTCCGCCATGTCCAGATCGTCGGCCAGGCGGGTGTGATGGGCGATGATCGCCGCGCCCGACTCGCACCGGCCGCCGAGCGCCAGCAGCCCGGCACCAATACCGCCGGCCGCGGCCGCACCCGGTTCCGCGCTGACGTCGCGCCCGGCGACGGCTTCCAGGATCAGCGCCCACGCCTGGAGGCGGACTTCGAGGGCCGCGACGGTGACCGTGTCCGCGCCCTTCTGCGGTCCGAACACCCTGGCCGCTCCCCACGGCCCGAGCAGCGGGTATTCGGTGTCGGAGGCGGCGATGAGCTCCACGTTGCCCAGCTGGCGGCGCGCGGAGTCCAGGCCGCCGAGCTCGGCGATCATCCCCTGCCCGCCGTCGGTGCACGCGCTGCCGCCGAGGCCGACCACTATCCGCGTCGCCCCGGCCCGCATCGCCTCAGCGATCAGCTGCCCCACTCCCCTGCTGTGGGCCGCCATCGCCGTCTCCGGGGTGGGCGGACCGCCCAGCAGAGCCAGGCCGCACGCCTGCGCGCATTCCAGGTAGGCGGTGGTCGTGGTGGGGTCGAACACCCATTTGGCCTCGACCATGGTGGACAGCGGCCCGGATACCCGCAGCCGCCGCGCCTTCCCCAGCCGGCTGGCGAGCACCTCGACGAAGCCGGGGCCGCCGTCGGACTGCGGCGCGACCACAAACCGGTCGCCCGGACGGCTTCGGGTCCACCCGGTCGCGATCGCCGCGGCCGCCTCCACGGCCGTCATGCTGTCGCCATAGCAATCCGGAGCCACCAGGACGAGCATGGCGGGCAGCTGCAGCCGGCCCGGAGCGAGGCCGGAGGCAGCATCGTCCGAGGCCATGGACCCGTCGTCCATCACAGGCAGCCGTTCATCACTGGTAAGAGTAGGGCCAAGTGAGGGGCTGACGCAGGTCTAATAGCAAGGCATTCCAAGCCAATTCCGGGACGGGCCGTTCGCGAAGTAACCTGGCCTCTGTGAAGTTGATGGGCCGTAAGAAGGGCCAGGACGAGGACCTCGACGAGGGCGCGGGCACAGTGGATGCCGACGCCCCCGAGACAACCGCGCGCGGGTCGCGTGGGACGAGCCCCAAGGGCCGGCCCACGCCCAAGCGCAGTCAAGCGCGGCGCAAGGGGCCGGTGGCGCCCGCGCCGATGACCGCGTCGGAGGCGCGGGCCCGGCGCAAGACGCTGGCCGGCCCCAAGCTCAGCCGCGAGGAGCGCAAGGCCGACCGGGTCGCCAGCCGCGCCCGGATGACGGATCGCCGGCAACGCATGATGGCCGGCGACGAGGCATACCTGTTGCCGCGTGACCAGGGCCCGATCCGGCGCTACGCACGCGACGTGGTGGATGCCCGGCGCAACCTGCTCGGCCTGTTCATGCCGGCGACGCTGTTTCTGATGTTCGCCATGTTCACCACGCCGCAGCTGCAGCTCTGGGTCTCCCCGGCGATGCTGGTGCTGATGGCGGTGATGGGCATCGACGGGGTCCTGTTGGGCCGCAAGGTGAGCAGGCTGGTGGACGCCAAGTTCCCCAACAACACCGAGAGCCGTTGGAAGCTGGGCCTGTACGCCGCCGGCCGGGCCTCGCAGATGCGACGGATGCGCACACCGCGGCCCCAGGTCGAGCGCGGCAGCGATGTCGGTTAGACGCGGGAAAGCCGCCTGAGCACGGTGCGCACTCTGGTGCTCGGCGGGATCCGGTCGGGCAAATCCCGGTGGGCGGAGGGCGCCATCGCCGAGGCGCTGCCGGCCGGCCAGCCGGTCTGTTACCTGGCCACCGGCCCCGCCGGTGCGGGCGACGCGGCCTGGGCGCACCGGGTCGCCGAGCACCGCAGCCGCCGGCCGGCGCATTGGTCGACGGTCGAATCCGGCGACGTCGCAACGCATTTGCGGAGCTCGCCGGACACCCCGACGCTGGTCGACGATCTGGGCGGCTGGCTGACCGGCACGCTGGATCGCCACGACGGATGGGACGGCGGATCGGTGGCGGCCCCGGTTGATGAGATGCTCGCCGCGGTCAGCGGATTCGGCTCCACGCTGGTGCTGGTCAGCCCGGAGGTGGGGCTGGCCGTCGTCCCGGCCACCGCGTCCGGGCGCCGATTCGCCGACGAGCTGGGCAGCCTCAACCAGCGCGTCGCGCAGCTGTGCGACCGGGTGGTGCTGGTAGTGGCCGGGCAAGCGGTACCGATCAAGCCGCCGGGGACCTGATGGAATTCGCCCCGGTATCGCCGCCCGATGCGGGCGTCGCCGCGGCCGCCCGCGCCCGCCAGGACACGCTCACCAAGCCGAGGGGCGCGCTTGGCCGCCTGGAGGACCTTTCAGTGTGGGTCGCGTCATGCCAAGGACATTGCCCGCCAAAGCAATTCGAGCGTGCCCGGGTGGTGGTGTTCGCCGGTGACCACGGCGTCGCCCGCTCGGGAGTCTCGGCCTACCCGCCGGAGGTGACCGCTCAGATGGTCGCCAACTTCGATGCCGGCGGGGCGGCGATCAATGTGCTCGCCGACATCGCCGGCGCGACGGTGCGGGTCGCCGACCTGGCGGTGGCGGGCGACGCGCTGACCGAGCGGATCGGCGCCCACAAGGTGCGGCGCGGCAGCGGCGACATCGCCGTCGAGGACGCGCTGACCGACGACGAGACCGCCGCCGCGATCGCCGCGGGCCGGGCCATCGCCGACGAGGAGGTCGACGCCGGCGCCGACCTGCTCATCGCCGGGGACATGGGGATCGGAAACACCACCCCGGCCGCGGTGTTGGTGGCGGCGCTGACGAACGCCGAACCGGTTGCGGTGGTGGGCTTCGGCACCGGGATCGACGACGCCGGCTGGGCTCGCAAGACGGCCGCGGTGCGCGATGCCCTGTTCCGGGCGCGGGGGGTGCTGCCCGATCCGGTGGCGCTGCTGCGCTGCGGCGGTGGCGCGGACTTGGCCGCGCTGGCGGGCTTCTGCGCGCAGGCCGCGGTGCGACGCACTCCGCTGCTGCTGGACGGGATGGCGGTGACCGCCGCCGCGTTGGTCGCCGAGCGGCTGGCTCCGGGCGCCCGGCTCTGGTGGCAGGCCGGTCATCGGTCCACCGAACCCGGTCATGCCCTGGCGCTCACCGAGCTGGGCTTCGAGCCGATTCTGGATCTGCGGATGCGGCTGGGCGAAGGAAGCGGCGCCGCGTTGGCGCTGCCGCTGCTGCGCGCCGCGGTGGCCACCCTGTCGTCGATGGCCACGTTCACGCAGGCCGGTGTGTCCGACCAAGCGTGTCCCCCGCTGTGATGCGTTCGCTGGCAACGGCTTTCGCTTTCGGCACGGTGCTTCCCGTCCCGGGTTCACGGCACGCGCCGCTGGGCCGCGGCGCCATGACGGCGCTGCCGGTGGTCGGGGCCGTCCTCGGTGCGCTGGCCGCGGCGGTGACCTGGGCCGGGGGATGGGCCTTCGGTGCGTCCAGCGCGCTGTCCGGCCTGCTCGCGGTGGCGGTGCTGCTGTTGGCCACCCGCGGCCTGCACCTCGACGGGGTCGCCGACACGGCCGACGGGCTGGGCTGTTACGGGCCGCCGGAGCGCGCGCTGGCGGTGATGCGCGACGGGTCGACCGGACCGTTCGGCGCGGCGGCCGTCGTCTTGGTGATCGCGCTGCAGGGGCTGGCCTTCGCGGCGCTGGGAGCGGCGGGCAGCCCGGGGCTCATCGGCATCGGCGTGTCGGCCTTGGCGGGCCGGGTCGCCGCGGTGCTGGCGAGTCGGCGGTCGGTGCCGGCCGCCGCGGGCAGCGCGCTGGGCGGGCGGGTCGCCGGTAGCCAGCCGGTGGTCGTGGCGGCGGCCTGGGTCGCGGCGCTGCTCGTCGTTGCGCTGGCGGCGGGACCCCGGCCCTGGCAGGGGCCGGCCGCGGTGCTGGCGGCGTTGGGCTGCGGCGCGGTGCTGGTGCGGCACTGCGTGCGGCGATTCGGCGGCATCACCGGTGACGTGCTGGGTGCGGCGATCGAGCTGACCACGACGGTGAGCGCCGTCGTGCTCGCCGCGCTGGTGCGGTTCTAGCCGCGAGCGCCCGGCGCGGTTAGCCCGGCGCGCGAGCGTGAAACCAGCTTCACGTTCGACGGGCGGGTCTCACCAAGGCCGCGCCACCGCGAGCGCCCGGGCCGCCGGGCGCTCGACGGCCAGGTCTAGCCCAGCCGCGCCATCCAGCCGTGGGTGTCGGCGAAGGTGCCGCGCTGGATTCCAGTCAGCGTGTCGCGCAGCGCCATCGTCACTTCGCCTGGCCGGCCGTCGGCGACGGTGAAGTCGGTGTCGCCGTACTTGACGTGCGAGACCGGGGTGATGACGGCGGCGGTGCCGCAGGCGAACACCTCGGTGATCTCGCCGGCGGCGGCCTTCTTCTGCCATTCGTCGATGTCGATCTTGCGTTCCTCGACGGAGAACCCGGCGTCAATCGC
>NZ_LZKF01000106.1:0-687 GCF_001672665.1 Mycobacterium sp. E2238
GATCAGATGAAGATGATCGCCAAGCTGTCCGGCGGGCAGTCCTACACGGCCGGCAACGTCGCCGAGCTTTCCAAGAGCTACAACGCGATCGAGAAGGACATCGGCTACCGCACGGTGCCGGGGCCGGGCAGCGCCGGGTGGTTGCGCCTGGGCGTCATCACCGCCCTGATCGCGACGGCGCTGGCGCTGCTGATCAACCGGCGGCTCCCGGTCTGATCGCTCAGGAGGGCAGCCGGCGGTTGAGGAACAAGCCGGCCAGGATGGCGCCGGCCATCGCGACGGCCCCCAGCAGCATCCACGCCAGGCTGGCGTCGCCCTTGACGGTCTCGTAGCCGATCTGGCGCTGCAGGGTCGCATAGACGTTCTTCAGCGACTCGAGGCTGTCGGCGTGGAACGACTGGCCGTCGGTGATCTCGCAGATCTTCTGCAGCGTCTGATCGTCGACGGGGACGGCGACCCGCTGCCCGTCCATCTCGATCTCGCCGGTCTTGGTGCCGAACGAGATCGTCGAGATGGGCACTCCCTCGTCGCGCGCCAGCCGCGCCGCGGTGTACACCCCGTCATGCGGATCGCTGGGGTTGGACGGCTTGTTCTCCTTGCCGTCGGAGAGCAGCACGATGCGGGCCGGCGGCGGGGTGTCGCCCCCGGTGATCGCGGTGGCGCTCACCGCGTGCAGGGCGGTGAAGA
>NZ_LZKF01000107.1:0-111623 GCF_001672665.1 Mycobacterium sp. E2238
CGGCTTGTTCATCGACCTCGCCGGTTCGGCATCGCCTCGTGCCGCGCGGCCGAGGTGGCGGAAAAACGACGTGTAGTCGACGTGGCTGTCCTTGAACAGGACGAGCAGCTCGTCGGAAAGTGTTTTCAGCTCTTGGCTTTCCACGTCCGCGGGCAAACCCAATTTGGCCCGCATTCCGGACAACCACACGGCGTCGTATTCGCGCTGGAAGACCCCGAACGAATTCTCCGCGAGCGCGACCCCCTCCTCGACATCGTCGGACAGCAGCGGAAGCAGCGTCTCGGCGAAACGGGCGAGGTTCCAGCCGGCGACGAGCGGCTGGTTGCCGTAGGCGTAGCGCCCCCAGAAGTCGATGGAACTGAACACCGTGTCGGGGTCGTACGCCTCCATGAAGGCGCACGGTCCGTAGTCGATCGTTTCGCCGGAGATCGTCATGTTGTCGGTGTTCATCACCCCATGGACGAATCCGATCAGCATCCAGCGCGCGACGAGCGATGCCTGGACTGCGACCACCCCTTCGAACAGCGCGAGGTAAGGGCGTTCGGCGTCCGCGGCACTGGGGTGGTGGCGGGCGATCGCATGGTCGGCGAGGCGGCGCAGCAGGCCCCCGTCGCCGGTGGACGCGGCGAACTGGAAGCTGCCCACCCGCAGGTGGCTGCTGGCCACGCGGGTCAGCACGGCGCCGGGCAGCTCCGCCTCACGAAGCACCGGGCGCCCGGTGCCCACGACGGCCAGCGATCGCGTCGTCGGCACCCCGAGCGCATGCATCGCCTCGCTGACGATGTACTCGCGCAGCATGGGCCCGACGGCCGCCAGGCCGTCCCCGCCGCGGGCGAACGGCGTGGGCCCCGAGCCTTTCAGGTGGATGTCGCGCAGCCGACCATCGTCGTCGACGAGCTCCCCGAGCAACAGTGCGCGCCCGTCGCCGAGCCGGGGGACGAAGCCGCCGAACTGATGCCCCGAATAGGCCTGGGCCACCGGAACGGCGCTGCTGGGGACCAAGTCGCCCACCAAGAAGCGCATCCCTTCGGGACTTCGCAGCCAGCCGGCGTCCAGGCCGAGTTCGGCGGCAAGCCGCTCGTTGAGGGCAAGCAGCCGCAAGTCGGCGGGCGCCTCAGCTTTCCAGCGGACGGCCATCTCCGGCAATTCGCGGAAAAACCGGTCCTGTAGGGCAACGGTCATATCCGGGGCGGCACTCACCTCAACGAGCCTACGGAATTCCTACGAGCCCAGGGCCTGCCCGATGAGGTCGCGGGCGCGATCGAGCATCGACGCGAACGGCCCCAGAGCGAAGTTCAGCTTGGCCGATTCCACGCCGGGATGCGGGTGGGTAGGCGCGATGGCCTGGGCCGCCCGCACCGCCGCACCCATCCGCTTGAGGTCGGCGTCGTCGACCTCGCGTTGCAGCACGGGAAACTCTTCGCTCTCCTCCTGCTTGGCGTGGTCGAGCACGGCCTCCCGGAGCTTGGTGACCTCGTCGATGAACTCCTTCGAGGTGACGTCGAGCTTCTCGATGCTCGACAGCAGCTCCTTGGCTTCGTGCTCTTCCTTGAGCCGGGCGTCGACGATCGCGTCACCGGCGTCGGCCTCGCGGCGCACGCGCGGGTGCACCACCATTTCTTCGGCTGTCTCGTGGACGGCCAGCAGCTGACGCAGCGTCGAGAACGGCTTCTCGCGCGCCTGCGGATCTGACGCGTGCAGCACCTCGTCGAACATGTCCTCGATGAGGTTGTGCTGCGCTTTCAGAAACGCGACGACTTCGTCGGGCGATTGGACAATCATGTCGGCCATCGCCGTACCTCACTGTTCTCTCGGGGATTAGGACTCGCACTATGGGCTGTGTGCGGCTTGACGAGGCATACCCGCTGTACAAGCCCCTAAACGAGGCCTCGCGGGCGCGGGTGGCCCGGGGAATCGTTTGACGCACAAGCCTTTTTCCTGTTCGGGCGCCGGGCCAGATCCCCGCCAGGCGCGGCGCCTGACGGGGATCTGAAGCCGAGCGAAGGAACTAGACGCGACGGTCGCCGGTGGCGGCTGGTCCGACACCGGTGCCGGTGACGGCGTCCTTGCGGCGCTTCAGTCCGGCGAGTCCGCCCAAGCCGAGCAGGCCGAGGAGGCCCCACAGCCCGGTGTTGTCGTTGTGTTGGCTGTTGTTGTTGTCGTTGTCCGCCAACGTGGTTGTGGTGGACGACGGCGCGGGAGAGGCCGCACTGGCGGCGTTGGCGACGCCTGCCCCACCGAACAACAGCGCCCCGGTGGCCGAAACGATCGCAATGGTCCTACGCATGTGTACTCCTAGTGGTTTGCCCCGGTCGGAACCCTGAAGGGTGCCGGGACGCATGTGAAGGACCAGGGTGCTCTAGTCCTCGCGGAAAGCGACGCTCCGCCGAAGCGGCGGCGTGGCAAGGCATGGCTACCCGGGAGGGCGGGCGTGAAACTTGCGCGGGGATATCGACTTGTTTGCTGTCCGGTCGCTGCGCCGGGATGCCCTCGCCCCCGCAAAAGCGATCTGGATCACACGGCGGAGGTCGATGTTATCTGTCGGCGCCCGAATGGGTAGCCGCTAAAAAGGCGCTTTCGTGCCGATCCAAACAATCAACGCAGGAGGCGAATTTCCATGACTTCATCGGACAAGACGACGGTGCTGGCGCAGTTGCGTGCGCTTCACCAGCTGACCAACACAGAGGTCCAGGTCGCCGAAACCCGCATCGCACAAGCGCGTACCGAGGCGGTCGAGCGTGAGCTGACGCAGAACGCGTCGAACGCCCGCGAGCGGTCCGAGGCCATCGAGAAGGCGATCCGCGGGCTCGGCGGCGTTCCCGACATCGTCGGCCCCTTCCTGGGCCGCGCCGCCGCCGCGGTCAAGGCGCTGACCGAACAGGCCCAGCCGTTCGACGAGGCGCTGCTCGGTGACCTGGCCCTGGAGGACCAGTTGCTGGACCGCGCCCGTTACCTCAAAGCCCTGGCCGTCGCGGCCGAGCTCCCCGAAATCGAGAGCCTGGCGACCCGGCTGATCACGGCCCACTCGGCGACCGTCGATTGGCTGACGACCGTGCTTGCAGAAGATGCGCTGGGCGGCCCCGCCGCGCTGCGCCGCACGCCGTTGCAGGCGGCGGCCGGTACAGCGGTGAAACTGGTGAACCTGCCGGTCGAGTGGTCGGTTAGGGGCGTCGACAGGGCCGCGGACGCGCTGCGCTCGGCCCGGCCGACGTTCAACGAGCTGGTGAGCCGGGGCGCGTACGCCGGTGACGTGGCTACCCGTGCGCTCGCCGCGTCGCGGAACGCCGCTCTCGAGGCGGCCGAGAGGGTTACCCGCAACGAGGGGGCCCGGCAGACCGCCGACGCCCTGCACGCGGCGCGTGCTGCTGTGGGAGTGCTCGACGCCGACGAGCTGCCCATCGCCAACTACGACGAGCTCAACGTCAGCGAGGCCGTCGCCGAGGTGAAGGACCTCACCAACCCGAGCGACGTGCGGGCGATCATCGCCTACGAAGAGGCGAACAAGAACCGCCAGCGGGTCGTGTCGGCCGCGCAGACGCGTGTCGCCGCGATCGCGCAAGAGGTAGTCGGCATCAACTAGCCGGAATCCGTAAGGCCGCCCGGGCGAGTTCCCTCCGCCCGGGCGGCCTTCGTCCGTCGAGGCGAATACGCAGTAAAGCGAGGGTTCTCCCGCCGCTGGGCGTCGTCGGGGGTGTCGCTCGCCCCGGGCGTCTCGGCTTTCCCGGGGCATGCCCGACCGCCCGTTTCGGGATATCGCTACGGTTAAGGCACTAACCCCACATCGACGAGCTACGAAAGACGGCAGATCAGCTAAAAATGTACGACCAGGTCAATAGCAGCGCGACGGAGCCCGACGACGTCATCGGCTACCGCATCGATCCCGTGTTGGCCCGGAGTTGGCTCCTGGTGAACGGTGCCCACGCCGACCGGTTCCAGTCCGCGGCGCATTCCCGGGCCGACATCGTCGTACTCGACATCGAGGACGCCGTCGCGCCGAAAGACAAGCACACCGCCCGCGACAACGTGGTGAGTTGGCTGGGAGCCGGCAACACCGACTGGGTGCGCGTCAACGGCTTCGGCACCCCCTGGTGGGCGGACGACCTCGCCGCGCTGGCCGGCACACCGGTCGGCGGGGTGATGCTGGCGATGGTCGAATCGGTGGACCACGTCACCGAGACCGCGCAACGGCTGCCGAACGTGCCGATCGTGGCGCTGGTGGAAACGGCCCGCGGGCTGGAACGCATCACCGAAATAGCCGCGGCCAAGGGCACCTTCCGGCTCGCCTTCGGCATCGGCGATTTCCGCCGCGATACCGGTTTCGGGGAAGACCCGAGCACGCTGGCCTACGCCCGGTCGCGCTTCACGATCGCCGCCAAGGCGGCCAGCCTGCCCAGCGCGATCGACGGACCGACAATCGGCTCCAACGCGTTGAAACTCATCGAAGCGACCGCCGTGTCGGTGGAGTTCGGGATGACGGGCAAGATCTGCCTGACCCCGGACCAATGCGCCGTCGTGAACGAGGGCCTGTCCCCGTCGCAGGACGAAATCTCTTGGGCCAAAGAGTTTTTCGCCGAATTCGAACGCGACGGGGGAGAGATCCGCAACGGGTCGGACCTGCCGCGGATTGCCAGGGCCACCAAAATCCTCGAGCTGGCTCGCGCCTACGACATAGAATCGTCGGACTTCGACGACGAAGAACGGGATCATTCACCCGCGCCGTCGGACACCTATCACTACTGAGCGGCAAAGCAGGTCCGGCATGAGCGTTGTGGTGGATTTTCATTTCGACCCGATGTGCCCGTTCGCCTATCAGACCTCGCTGTGGATCCGCGACGTTCGCGAGCAACTCGGCATCACCGTCGACTGGCGATTCTTCAGCCTCGAGGAAATCAACCGCTCAGAGGGCCAGAAGCACCCGTGGGAACGCGAGTGGTCCTATGGATGGTCGTTGATGCGCATCGGGGCGCTGCTGCGCCGAACGGACATGTCGCTGCTGGATCGGTGGTACGCCGCCACCGGGCATGAACTGCACACGCTCGGCGGCAAACCGCACGACCCCGCCGTCGCCCGCCGCTTGCTGAGCGAGATCGGCGTCGAGGCATCGGTTTTCGACGCGGCGCTGAGCGATCCGACGACCCACGACGAGATACGCGATGACCACCAACGGGTGATCGATGCCGGCGGATACGGAGTGCCGACGCTGTTCCTGTTGGGACAGTGCCTGTTTGGCCCCGTCCTGGTGGACCCGCCGACCGGGCCGAAGGCCCTGACGCTGTGGAACGTCGTCACCGGCATGGCCGAGCTGCCCCACGTGTACGAGCTGCAGCGGCCAAAGTCGAGCGCCGATGTCGAGCTGATTGGCCGCACGCTGCGTCCCTACCTGGATGGGCGCGACTGGGTCAGCATCAATCGCGGTGAGGTCGTCGATGTTTCGCGGTTCACCGACCAAGCCACCTAGGCCGCGTGACGTGCGAGTGACACCCCGATGCGGATTTCCAACTTGCTGACCGTGATCGCTGGGGCGCGCGGCGGGGCCATCGATCGGTAGCTCTTGCCGGTCGGCGTCGTGAATAGTGCTATGTGGGTGTGGTTTTCGTCGACCCCGGTGCTGACCCGCCAGCCCGCGGCTTCCTTCGTGTAGTTGCAGCTCTCGCACGACCCCAGACCGTTGTCCGCGGTGGTCGGGCCGCCGCCCGCCCACGGCTGTGCGTGGTCGCGGTGCCTGATCGGCGCGTCGCAGTACGGTGTGCGGCAACGCTGATCGCGCAGCCCGATGAATGCGGCCAGCCCGCGGGGAAAGATGCGTGCCCGGGACTCCATCGCCACTAGCGCCCCGGCCCGGGGGTGCGTATAGAGCCTGCGCAGCGTCGCGCGCGAGCGTCGGTCGGTGACAGCGCTGTTGACCATCGCGCGCGCGACCGCCGCGGGGATGGGACCGTAGCCGGAGATGTCGGCCGGCGCATCGTCACCGCCGAGCAGCGTCTCGTCGGATAGCACCAAGTTGACCGCGATCGGAGTCGGGACCGTGGCGCTGCGGCCGGTGACCCTTTCGACCAAGGTGTCTGCCATCACCTGGCCGCGCGAGCGCCCATCACCGCGGGTATCCGCTTCGCGGCGCAGCGCAGCGTAGACCGAAACGCCCTGGGCCACAGGAAGTAACGCGGTGAGATACGTCATCGTGTCCGGCGCCGGCCGAATGGTGACCGTGCGCTCCTGCTCCGCCTTGGCCGCCCGCTCGACGACCGCGTGCGGATCCAGCCGGTAGGCGATCGCTTTCGCGGCCGCGGCCACTCGCGCGTCGCCCATGCCGGCCAGGCTCGCCGGGTCGGCGCACAACTCCGCGTCCAGTGCGCGGCGGTCCTCGACGTCCAGGCAGGCGCTCTCGCGCACGATCAGCGTGGCGCGCCACTCCGACAGCGCCCCGCATTCCAGCGCCGCCAGGGTGTGCGGCATCTCGTAGACGAGGGCCTTGGCGAAGCCGAGATGCCGGCTGCCCCGCGCGGGGGAGTCGCGCCGCGCCAGTGCGACCTCGGCGGCCACGCCGCGGCCTCGCCGCGCGGCGGGCACCCCTGCCGCCGCTTCGGAGGCACGACGGGCCGCGTCCAGGGCGGCAGCCGCTCGGGCCTGTTCCGCGGCGGCCGCGCATTTGACCGTCTCCAGCTCCGCGATGCGCTCTATCAGCGCCGATTCGTCGGCCGGCGGGTCACCCTCCGTCAATTCTTCGAACATAGGTTCGATAGTAAACGGGGGCACCGACAACGCGCGCGTCGCTACGCTGGCGAGTATGAGCGCCAAGAGTCGGATCCGGGTGGCGCGAGTCTACGACGACGTCATCCCAGAGGAAGGCCAGCGCGTGCTGGTCGACCGAGTCTGGCCGCGAGGACTCCGCAAGGAGGACCCGCGGGTGGGTAGCTGGTGCAAGGAGGTCGCGCCATCGAAGGATCTGCGCGAGTGGTATCAGCACCGGCCCGAACGGTTCGACGAATTCGCCTCGCGGTACAAGGCGGAACTGCGGGGCAACCCGGCGCTGGAGGAGCTGCGAAAGCTGGCCGGCCGCGGCGTGGTCACCCTGGTGACGGCGACCCGCGATACGGACATCAGCCAGGCGGCCGTTCTCGCTGAGCTGCTGAAAAGCCGCTGAACGCGTGAGACGATCGGGCGATGCAGCTGGGATTGCACGCCCTGGGGATCGGTGCCGGCGCCGACCGCGCGGTGATCGATGCCGTCGCGTCAGCAGCGGACGACTGCGGCTTCGCCACGCTGTGGGTCGGCGAACACGTCGTCATGGTCGACCGGCCCGCGTCTCGCTATCCCTATTCGGATGACGGCGTCATCGCTGTTCCCGCACAAGCGGATTGGCTTGATCCGATGATCACGCTGAGCTTCGCCGCCGCCGCCTCGTCCCGGATCGGGCTGGCGACGGGCGTGCTCCTGCTGCCCGAACACAATCCGGTCGTGGTGGCCAAGCAGGCCGCCAGCCTGGATCGGCTCAGCGGTGGCCGGCTGACATTGGGCATCGGTGTCGGGTGGTCGAAGGAGGAATTCGCCGCGCTGTCAGTCCCTTTCGCCCATCGCGGCGCGCGGACCGCCGAATACGTTGCGGCGATGCGAGCGTTATGGCGTGACGACGTCGCTTCGTTCGACGGTGATTTCGTCTGCTTCGATGGCATTCGCGTGAACCCTAAGCCGGTGCGCGATCGTCGGATCCCGATCGTGATTGGGGGCAATAGCGATTCGGCCCTGCGCCGGGTGGCGACGTGGGGAGACGGCTGGTATGGGTTCAACATCGACGGCGTTGAGGCCGTCCGGGAACGCATCGCCAAGCTGGAGCAACTGTGTGCCGAGGCGGGGCGTGATCATGGGCAGCTTTGGCTGTCGGTGGCGTTGCGCGATCCGGGCGTTGCGGATGTCGGCGCCCTCGCCGAGTTGGGCGTTGACGAATTGGTTCTTGTCGCGGCGCCGCCGGACCGGCCCGACGCGGCCGCCGAATGGGTCTCGGCGCTGGCTGAGCAGTGGACGATGGCGACACCGGCATGAGCGAGGCCGATCCGATACTGCCGCGGGAGTTGACCGACATCCCCGACGAGGTGCGCGCCGTGCCGCCGCCGCCGATACCCGCATTGCCCGAGCCGTATGGGTTGCGTCTTGCCGACCCGGAGGCCGACGCCGAGATGATCACCGAGTGGATGAGCCGGCCGCATCTGGTGGAAGCGTGGGAGTCCGCCTGGCCTTTGGCGCGCTGGCGTCGTTATCTGGCCGCGCAACTCGAAGGCGGCTTCTCCCGCCCGTTCATTGCCACGCTCGATGCCATACCCCGCGCCTACATCGAGTTGTACCGGGCGGCAAAGGATTCCATTGCGAACCGATATGACTACGATCCCCACGATCTGGGTCTGCATGTCGCGGTAGCCGACCTGGATTACATCAAGCGGGGACACGTCAGTTACCTGCTGCCTTACCTGGTGGGCAGCATCTTGGGCCTCGATCCGCGATGTCGGCGCATCATGTTCGACCCCGACCACCGCAACGTCTTGGCGCGCACGTTCTGCGAGCGGGGCGGCTGTGTCTTCCTCGGCGAGCACGACATGTCGAATCGGCGGATGGCGCTCTACATGCTGCCCCGGACGCCCGAGGACGTTCCGCGCAGTTGACTCAGAGCCGCTCGGCAATGGACTGCGCGAGGAGCGCCGCCGCCTCACCCAGCGCGACGCTGATGACGATGTTGGCGACCGCCGCGCGCACCTGTCGCTCCTCGCCGAGCCGCTGAGTTTCCAACATCCAGGTGGAAAACGTGGTGTAGGCGCCGACGAAGGCGGTGCCGGCCAACAGGGCCGCCTCCTTGTTCAGCACCAGGCCGCCAAGAAATCCCAGCAGCGCCGCGCCGCTGACGTTCACGACGAGCGTGCCGAACGGGAAGGATTGGGCGGCCCTGCGGGCCACCGCGCGGTCGACCACGAACCGCAGCACCGACCCGACGCCGCCGATCAGCGCGACGCCAGTCCATACCGCAGCCGTCGTGAGCGCGCCGGCCGTCATGCGCGGATCCGTACCCTGCGCACCAATTTGGTGGCCAAGTGCACTGCCAGCAAGCCCAGCACGATGCTGGTCACGGTGTAGCACGCGGCCAGGGTCCAATGCCCGTGCTCGACCATCCTCAGCGTCTCGACTTGCATCGTGGAGAACGTGGTGAGTCCACCGCACAACCCGGTGCCGAGCAGGGGACGCCGGTAACTCGACAACGGCAACCGCTCTAGCAGCCGGGTGGTGAAGTAGCCCAAGAGGAATGCGCCGACGATGTTCACCGTCAACGTCGGCCACGGCCATTTCGCTGGGTCACCGGCGGCGAGCGTGCCCAGGCTGGCACGGGCGAGGGAGCCCAGCGCCCCGCCGGCAAAAACCGCGGCCAACTCGCGATAGTCGTGTGCCACGCGTAATCCCTTCCCCTCTCCAGGACTTACGGGTGGGTGAATCCGGGACGTCAGAAAAGTACCTGACAAGTCAGCGAGCTGCGCCACGGGCAGAATTGAGAACCATGGCCCACCCCCGCGCCGGTCAGCCGGCCCAGCCCCAAGACCTCGTCGACCTGCCCCACCTGGTGACGGCCTACTACTCGATCCAGCCCGATCCCGACGACGTCGCCCAGCAGGTGGTGTTCGGCACGTCGGGCCACCGCGGGTCCGCGCTCAACGGGGCGTTCAACGAGGCCCACATCCTGGCCATCACCCAGGCCATCGTCGAATACCGCGCCGCCCACGGCGCCACCGGACCGTTGTTCATCGGCCGTGACACACACGGCCTTTCCGAGCCGGCCTGGGTGTCGGCGCTGGAGGTCCTCGCGGCCAACGATGTGGTCACGATGGTCGACTCCCGCGACCGCTACACCCCGACGCCGGCCGTCAGCCACGCGATCCTCAGCTACAACCGCGGCCGCACCGAGGCGCTGGCCGACGGGATCGTCGTGACGCCGTCGCACAACCCACCGCCGGACGGCGGCTTCAAGTACAACCCGCCCAACGGCGGCCCGGCCGACACCGACGCGACCAACGCAATCGCCAAGCGCGCCAACGAGATTCTGCGTGATGGTGCCGGGGTGAAGCGGGTGCCGCTGGCCCGGGCGCTGCGGACCGTCCAGCGCCACGACTACCTCGGCAACTACGTCGACGACCTGGCAGGCGTGATCGACATCGACGCCATCCGCGCGGCCGGGGTGCGGATCGGGGCGGACCCGCTCGGCGGGGCGAGCGTCGACTACTGGGGTGAGATCGCGCAGCGGCACCGTCTGGACCTGACCGTGGTCAACCCGCTGGTCGATGCGACCTGGCGGTTCATGACGCTCGATCACGACGGCAAGATCCGGATGGACTGCAGCTCGCCGGACGCGATGGCCGGCCTCATCGCCAATCGCGACCGCTATCAGATCGCCACCGGCAACGACGCGGACTCCGACCGCCACGGCATCGTCACGCCCGACGAAGGGCTGCTCAACCCCAACCACTACCTGGCGGTGGCCATCGATTACCTCTACACGCACCGACCGTCGTGGCCGGAGGGCATCGCCGTCGGCAAGACCGCGGTCAGTTCGTCGATCATCGACCGGGTTGTCGCCGGCATCGGCCGCAAGCTCGTCGAGGTGCCGGTCGGGTTCAAGTGGTTCGTCGACGGCCTGATCGGCGGCACCATCGGCTTCGGTGGCGAGGAGTCGGCGGGGGCGTCGTTCCTGCGGCGCGACGGCTCGGTCTGGACCACCGACAAGGACGGCATCATCCTCGCGCTGCTGGCCTCCGAGATCCTGGCCGTCACGGGGTCCACGCCGTCGCAGCGCTACCGGGAACTGACCGCCGAATACGGCACACCCTTCTACGCGCGGGTCGACGCGCCCGCCGATCGTGACCAAAAAGCCCGGCTGGCCAAGCTCTCGCCCGAGCAGGTGACCGCGACCGAGGTGGCCGGCGAGCCGATCACCGCGAAACTCACCGCCGCGCCCGGCAACGGTGCCGCGCTGGGCGGATTGAAGGTGACGACCGCCAACGCATGGTTTGCCGCGCGGCCGTCGGGCACCGAGGACGTCTACAAGATTTACGCGGAATCCTTCAACGGTCCCGAGCATTTGGCGGAGGTGCAGGAAGCCGCGCGCGAGGTGGTTAATAAAGTCATTGGGTGACGATTTCGCTCAGGCTTACCCGTTCGGGAGAACGTGGTTCCCGTCCCCCGCGGCTGCCGCGCGAAGTCTGGATTCTGAGCTGGGCGAATGTCATGGTCGCGCTGGGCTATGGCGTCATCTCGCCGGCGATGCCCGCTTTCGCCCATACCTTTGGCGTCAGCATCAAGGCGGTGACTTTCTTGGTCACCGTCTTTTCCTTGAGCCGGTTGTGTTTTGCCCCTGTGAGCGGGGTGCTGGTGCAGCGGTTGGGCGAGCGCCGGATTTACATCGGTGGTTTGCTGATCGTGGCGTTGTCCACCATCGCGTGCGCGTATTCGCAGGCCTATTGGCAACTACTGGCTTTCCGGGCCATCAGCGGCATCGGCTCGACGATGTTTTACGTCTCGGCGTTGGGGCTGATGATCCACATCAGCCCGCCCGATGCGCGCGGACGGATCGCCGGGTTGTTCACCACGTCGTTCATGGTTGGCGCGGTCGGCGGCCCGGCCGTCGGCGGCCTGACCGCGGGGTGGGGGTTGACCGCGCCATTCATCGTGTACGGCGTCGCGATGCTGGGGGTTGCGGCTGTGTTGTTTTATGGCCTGCGGCATTCGGAGCTCGCCGCGCCCCGTCCGCCGACACGGTCCACGGTGACGATGCGCCAGGCGCTGCGATTCCGCGCCTATTGGGCAGCGCTGTTGGCCAATTTCGCGACCGGCTGGGCGGCGTTTGGGCTGCGCGTCGCGCTGGTGCCGCTGTTTCTCTCCGACGTCATGGGCGAAAGCGTCGGAATGATCGGGGTGGCGCTGGCGGCCTTTGCGGCCGGCAACGCTGTGGCCGTCGTTCCCAGCGGGTACCTGTCCGACCGGATGGGACGGCGCACGTTGTTGATCATCGGCCTGGCGGCGTCCGGTGTGGCGACCGCCGCGCTGGGAGTCGTGTCGTCGTTGCCGGCGTTCATGATCGCTGCGGCGGTATCCGGTGCGACCACAGGCATTTTCATGTCGCCGATGCAGGCCGCGGTGGCGGACATTCTCGGCAGCGAGGCGCGCGCTGGAATGCCGGTGGCGGCGGTGCAGATGCTGTCCGATCTAGGTGCCATCGTCGGCTCCGTGACGGTCGGTTGGGCCGCCGAGGAATTGAGCTTCGGTTGGGGCTTCGGCATCAGCGGGATTGTGCTGGTGATCGCCGCCTTCGGTTGGATCCTGGCGCCGGAGACGCGGACGCTGATTCATCCCGAGCACGGCCTGGCGGAGCCCCAGGCGGACGGCGAGGCGGCCTGAACAGCGGCTTTGAACCGGGGTGGCGGTTGGTGTAGCTTCGATTGGCACGACTTGGGGCTATGGCGCAGCTGGTAGCGCACCACACTGGCAGTGTGGGGGTCAGGGGTTCGAGTCCCCTTAGCTCCACCGAAATTCGGCAGTGCGACGAAACGTGGGCTTAAGGATGTAGGTTCCACTGGCCGCAATCGCCGGCGAGGACGTCGTTGACGTCGACTTCGAGCCCTCCGACTCTTGGGCCGGGATTCGCTGCCGTACTCACCACGCGTTGGTAGAGAACCGCGGCAGGGTCGACCTGGCCGTGGGACCAGGCCTTGGTCTGCCAGGCCCACCGGTGGCCGGGGGTGCGCGAATTGCCGATAACGCCGTCGGCGGCGGCCCATCGGCACACATCGAGACCGCCGTAGACACCGGTGCGCTGCACTCCCAGCACCGAATTGATTCCGCGAAACCACTTGACCGCCAAGTTGTTCCAAGTGTCGTGGTCTATGTCCTCGTCGACGCTGAAGAAGATCGGGGCGCTCTGACCGCCACCCGCCGCGGTGTGCAGGCCCCAGGCGGTGCGCGCATCGGCAACACCGCCCTCGAACCCGCGCCTGAAGTCCGATGGTGCCGTCCCGCCCGGCTTACCGTATTGGTAATTGCTGACGATCATCAGCCCGGCAGCGGTCAGCTGCTCGGCGTAAGGCCGGGTGATCGGCTTGGCGCCCATGGACGAGCCGGGACGCGATAACGACACGTAGTTGATGACCCCGGCGTAGCCGGCAGCTCGAATCTGCTCCGCTGGAATTTGGCGCATGGCGAAGTCGATCAGTTTGGGAGTGGTGGCAGCCGTCGTAGGAACGGCATCCGCCGTAGGGATGGCGACACTGGCTGATGCCGCATACAACGCCGGCAGTGCAGATATAGCGATGGCGTAGCGCAATACGTCGCGTCGGGGGAGAGGGCGCGACCGGGGCAAGCGCACGGTCACCGACAAGTCCTGCATCGCGTGATGTTAAGTTTGTGATTTTTGTTAACAGAAGTGTCGTGCTGTAGTCGATATCAAATCGATCCCGTGTCGTTCACCGACCTGAGTCAATGGCTGGAAGCGTCAGCGACGATTCCGTCGGCAGGGAACTCTCAGCATCCCGGTACCCCTGGTACGCATAACCCGCCACTCGTGTGGGTACGCGGCCGAGTGAACGCTTGTTCGCGAGAATCTATGCCCGCACAGCCTGTCGGCGGGAGGGAGCTTCTGATGCCCGAGGTCCAACTTCATCACGATGGACACCCCACATATCGCAGGATGGTCCGGTTCGATTGGTCGGAGACGCCGGTGCACTGGGTGCCCGACGACCCGTTCTCGACGCACATGATCAACGTCCTGCATCTGTTGCTGCCGGAGGGCGAGCGGCACTTCATCAAGGCCGTGCTCGAAGCGTCGTCGCTGGTCGAGGACCCGGAGTTGGAGGCGGCCATCAAGCCGTTCATCCAGCAGGAGTCCTGGCATGCGTGGGCGCATCAGGTGGTGCTGGACCACCTGGCCGAGCAGGGCATCGAGACCAAGCCGTATACCGATCGGCTCGGCAGGCTGTTGTCGATGACGCTGGGCGACGCGCCCAAGTGGTTTCCGCCTGCCATGAAGCGGTGGTGGCTGTACCGGCGGCTGGCCGATGTGGCCGCGCTGGAACATTACACCGCGATGTTGGGCCAGTGGGTGCTGACGAACCGGGGTCTGGACTACGCGAAGGCCGACCCCATGATGCTTGACCTGCTGCGTTGGCACGGCGCGGAGGAGGTCGAGCACCGTTCGCTGGTGTACGACGTCTACCAGCACGTCTCTGGGAGCTACCTGATCAGGGCGTTCTCGATGCTGTTCGTCTCGCCGCTGTTCATCGGTTGGTGGGTCGCGGGGGCTCGTTACCTGATGGCCCAAGACCCGACCATCGATGACAAGTGGCGCTGGCGGGACTGGTTATGGGCCGCCCGCGAGTACCGGTTGCCGGGCCCGTGGAAGCTCATGGTGACGACGCCCGTCAGGTACATGCGGCCCAGCCATCATCCCAACGACGAGGCGGACACGCAGATGGCGATCGACTACCTGGACTATTCGCCGGTGGCGAAGGCCGCCCGGGAGCGGGCGCGAGCCCAGGGGAAGTCACCGGATCAAACCCAAGGGATCGAGACTTCCGGCAACGGAGCACGAAAGGCGAAGGCGCGATGAAGGTTTCGGTAGATCTTGACACCTGCGATGGCAACGGCGTGTGCATGAGCATCTGCCACGAGGTGTTCGACGTGCGCGAGGACGGTCTCCACGTACTGCAGGAGGATGCACCCGACGAGCTGCGCCAGCAGTTGATCGGCGCCCAAGTGTCGTGTCCCACGCAGGCGATCACGGTGAAGGATTGAGCGATGCCGAGGGGAAGAGACCTGAAAGAGATCGTCGTCGTCGGTGCCGGCGTGGCGGGCACGCGCGCGGCGGAAACGCTGCGGCAGGAGGGCTATGACGGCGCCCTGACCATCGTCGGCGCCGAGCGGCACGCCCCTTACCATCGCCCGCCGCTGTCGAAGAAGTTCCTCACCGGCAAGGTGCACCGGGCCGGCGTCGACCTGGCGCCGCAATTCGACATGGAAGCGCGCGTCGTGCGCGGCGCATCGGCCCTCAGGTTGGACCTGTCCTCACGCACCGTTCATATGCGCGACGACGGCCAGGAATTCGCCTTGCCGTTCGACGGGCTGGTGATCGCCAGCGGCGCGGTCCCACGCGAATGGCCCGGTGGCCCGGTCGCGGACGGGGTGCTGATGCTGCGCACGGTCGAGGACTGCCTGACCATCCGGGACCGACTAAGTTCGCGACCGCGGGTGGTGGTCGTCGGCGGCGGGTTCATCGGCGCCGAGGTCGCCGCGAGTTGCCGGGCGATGGGTTTGGACGTGGTGCTGGTCGAGAAGGCCGGCAGCTTATTGCTTTCCGCGCTGGGTGAGGAACTGGGGTCGCGCTGGGCCGACCTCCATCGTCAACATGGCGTGGAGCTGCGAGTGGGCGTGGGCGTCGAGGGATTCGAGGGTAACGGCCGGGTGGAGGGCGTCCGGCTCACCGACGGCTCACGGGTTCCGGCCGACCTCGTCATCGTTGGGCTCGGGGTCATCCCGGCCACCGACTGGCTGGACGGCTCCGGATTGCGTGTCGACGACGGCGTGATTTGCGACGCGACGGGCGCGGCCGAGGGCGGGGACGCCGTTGTTGCCGCCGGCGATGTCGCGCGGTGGTGGCACCCGCTGTACGAACGGCATCTGCGCACCGAGCACTGGGACGACGCGGGCCGTCAAGGCGCGGCTGCGGCCAGGACCCTGCTGGCGGGGCCGGACGGCGCGGAGTCCTATGACGAGGTGCCGTACTTCTGGTCCGATCAGTACGACGTCAAGCTGCAAATGCTCGGCGTGCCAACCGATTACGATGCGGTCGAGGTCGTCGAAGGCGATCCGGGCACCTGGGAGTTCGTCGCCGCGTACGGGCGGGGCGGTCGCACCATCGCTGTGCTCGGGACTATCCCGGGCCGGGTATATGCCTATCGCGAAGCCATCGAGAAGCGAGCCGAATTTCCGCCGAGCCGACCGGATTAGCGAATGCGGGCATCCGCTACTGCGTATCCGGTTCTGGCCGAACGTCACTCACTCGCAGGAACGAGAATGGTCTTTCCCGGCAGGCGATTGGCGTCGGAGTCATCGTGCACGGCGGCGACGTCGGTCAGCGGGCGGCGGCCGGCGACGTCGATCGCCAGTTGCCCGGCATCGACCCGGTTGACGAGTTCGCCCAGCTGCGCGGCGTCGCTGCGGACGAAGACGCGCTGCGCCCGCACCCCCCGTGCCGGGTCCTCGGCTCCCGATGTCATGGTGCCGATATAGAACCCACCGTCGGCGACCAGACCGACGAGGGCCGCGGTCTGCTCCGGTGAGGTACTGACCAGATTCAGCACCACGTCGAACGGCTGCCCGGCGACGGCGAGCGGCGTGGACGTGTAGTCGATGTAGTCGATGATCCGGTCGGCCCCGTAGCGCCGCAGGCGGTTCTCGCTGCGGGCCGAGGCGGTCGCGGTGACAACGCCTCCGGCCTGCTGGGCCAGTTGAACCGCGTAGCCGCCGACCGCTCCACCCGCTCCGTTGATCAGAACGGACTGACCGGCCCTCAACTCGGCGACCTCGAACAGCGCCTGCAAAGCCGTCAAACCGACGGTCGGCAGTGCGGCGGCATCGGCCAGCGGCACCGACTTCGGCGCGGCGGTCAGCACCCCGGCCGGTGCGAGCGCGTACTCGGCGGCAGCGCCCGGGGCGTCCAGCGGAAGCATCCCGACGACGGCGTCGCCAACTTTCCAGCCGGTCACCCCCTCGCCGAGACCGGCGACGATTCCCGCCACGTCGACGCCCGGGGTGTGGGGGAAGGAGATGGCGTACACCTCGGACAGGTAGCCGCCGCGGATGCCGGCATCGACCGGGTTGAAGGAGGTGGCCGCCACCTTCACCAGGACCTGGCCCGGGCCGGGCGCCGGCCGCCGAACCTCCTCATACCGCAGCACGTCGCTGCCGCCGTAACGGTGATACTGCACAGCCTTCATGATCTTCTCCGTTCGTAGGTGCTTCGAGATCGAAGCGGTTGCAGTCCGTACAACTTGCTTCGAAGTCGAAGCGATCCCGGAGGGCGGCGTGATGACCACCACATTGCTTCAATGTCGAAGCATTATGATCGCGTCATGACGGAGTCGCTAAAGCCCCCGCAGATGCGCGCGTACTTCGCCCTGATGGAGGGAGTAAGCCTGCTCCAGTACGCCGTGCAACGACAGTTACGGGCCGAGGGCGATCTCAGCTATGTGCAGTTCGAGATCCTGGCGAAGCTTGCCGACGCCCAGCGTCACCTCACCATGACCGAGCTGGCCGACGGTGTGGTCTACAGCCGCAGCGGTCTGACCCATCAGGCGGGCCTGTTGGAGCAGGCGGGCCTCATCGCCCGCGAAACCAGCGACGCTGACCAGCGCGCCACGGTCGTCCGCATCACGCGGGCCGGCCACGCGCGCCTCGCCAAAGTCCTGCCCGGCCACATCGGCGTGGTCCGCGACTTGCTGTTCGATGCCCTTTCGGGCGAGGACGTGCGCGCGCTGGCCGACATCATGGGTCGCGCCCGCGATCACATGCGTGCTCGACCAGGGCGTTCGGCCGCCTCGCGCAAACGCCGGCGCTGATCTCATCCGACCTTCGTCAACGGTGTGCAGCCGTGCGTGATGAACTTCGCCACCTCGGGAGCCTGAATTCGCGCGACCACCGGGTTTTTCTGGGTCCCGCTGTCGGAAGCGATCAATTTCCCGTCGCCCGTCCACGTTGTGAAGATGCACGCGGCCGAATAGTCGCCCGGTTCGGCATGGGCGACGTAGGTGCCGTAGGGGAGCTGGGCGGGCACCGCGTAGGAACCGGGCCCGTAGCCTCCGTCCGCATGCGCCGACGGGACGGCAAGACTGCCGATGATCAACGCGGACACGGCGCTCGCCGCGAGTCCGGGCGGCTGGACCGGTCGCATAAGCGCAAACATTAAGTCCCGGCGACGACCTGGTGGAGAGTGCGCATCAGTTGCGTGCCAGTCTGACTGGCCGATTAGGTTTTCGCCACGATGCGCATTAATCTTTCCCGCGGTTCGATTGCGACTCTCCGAAAGCAGCCATGCCCATTCAGCCCACCCTGTTGCGCCGACAATCACTGCGCAGCGCCCGTGCACATCGGGCCGCTCCCCGCGTGAAGTGCCCCATGGTCGGCCAGTGCTTCGATATCGAAATCACGCGCGACGCTGACGGGTGGATGATCCGGATTCCCGAGATCAGCAGGATCACGCGGACCAGCCGCCGGGGTGCGGTGGAGTTGGCGGCGCGTGAATGCATTGCGACCTGGACCGGCATCCCCATCGGCTATGTCGCCGTCTACGTCGTCAGCGAGACCGGTTAGCCGCGGACAGGCCCCGGCCTCATGTTGGCCAAGGTGTATCCCGCGCGTGATCGCGCCGCGACGGTGACGCACAACGCTCATCATCATGACGGTGCTCGCGGCAGTCGCCGCGTTGACGGTGGCGATGTGTGTCGGCTACTGCCTCGGCCGGCGCGCTGGGGCGAGGCCGCGAAGCTGGAAGGGGCGAACGAGCCGGGTGGCGTTGGGGCGGCTCGCGATCAGTCTGGTCGTGTTGTTGACCGCGCGCCGTGCGATGACCATGTGGGGGCCCAGATTCGGTGCTCCCCTCGGACTGCTGCGGGGTGGCGTTGCGCGGATGCGGTATTGAGCGACTGATATGGCAACGCTAGAGGGCAAGGTCGCCCTGGTGACCGGAGCGTCGTCGGGCCTCGGCGCCGAGACGGCTCGGCTGTTTTCTCGCGAGGGCGCAACGGTTTTCGGCATCGGCCGAGATACCGCACGCCTGGCCGAGGTATTCGCCGACGTGCAAAACGGTTCGTACGCATCGGTGGACGTCGCTTCGGCGCAGGCCTGCCGCGGCGCGGTCGAGCAGTGTGTGCGCGAGTTGGGCGGGCTTGACGTCCTGGTCAACGTGGCCGGCCACCACCAGATGCGCCGGACGGAGTCGATGACCGATGAGGACTGGACGCACGACCTCGCGGTGAATCTGAACGGGCCGTTCTACCTGTGCCGGGCCGCGCTGCCGCACCTGCTGGAGCGGGGCGGCAACATCGTCAACGTGGGCTCCATCGCCGGTGTTGAGGGCCAGGCGTACTCGGCCGGCTACTGCGCCGCCAAGCATGGCCTGATCGGACTCACCCGCGCTCTGGCGGTGGAGTACACCGCGGATCGCTTGCGGGTCAACGCGATCTGCCCGGGCGGCATGCTCACGCCGCAGATCGAACATTTCAGTGCGCCGGACAATCCCAACTACGACCTGATCATGCGTACCGCCTCACCGCGCGGCATGATGCAGCCCCTCGATGTGGCGAACGTGATCGCCTTCCTGGCCAGCGATGCCGCGGCCGCCGTGCACGGCGCCGTCTATCGCGTCGACAACGGCAAGGGCGCCGGCTAGCGCGCGACCGCCGGGCGGCTGCGGACCAGGGTGGGCCACCAGAACCACGGCCCGAGAATTCGCAGGATGCACGGTACGACGAACGAACGCACGATCAGCGTGTCGAGCAGCAGGCCGATGCACACGGTCGAACCCACCTGGCCGATCGTCCTGAGATCACTGGTGAGCATGGCCAGCATGGTGAAGGCGAAGACCAGACCCGCGGATGTCACCACGCCGCCCGTGCTGCCCAGCGCGCGGATCAGACCGGTGTGGATTCCGCCATGCAGCTCCTCTTTGACCCTGTTGATCAGCAGCAGGTTGTAGTCCGACCCGACCGCCACCAGGATGATGAACGTCAGAGGTAGCACGAGCCAGTGCAGGTGCAGGCCGATCAGGTGCTGCCAGACAAGTATGGACAGGCCGAACGCGCCGGCGTAGGAGAAGGCCACGGTGCCGGGAATCACCAAGGCCGCCACCAGACTTCGCGTGATGAACATCATGATCAAGAAGATCAGCACGAAGGCGGCGATCGCGGCGATCATGAGATCGGACATCGCGTATTGCTTGATGTCCTTGTCGTTGGAGCCCGAACCGCCGATGTAGATTCGCGCGCCGGCCAACGAGGTCTCTTTCAGGATCGTCTTTATCGCGTCGGGGAACTGTTCGACGTGTTCCACGCCCTCGGGGCCCATCGCGTCGCCCTCGTGGGTGACGATGAACCGGGCCGCCTTGCCGTCCGGCGACATCATCAACTTCATGCCGGTTTTGACGTCCTCGTTGTCGAAGCCCTCGTGCGGGATGTAGAAGAAGTCGTCGCTGCGGGACTTGTCGAAGTCGTTCCCGACGTTGATCAGATCATCGAAAGTCTGCTCCGTTTGCACGGATTGCAGATCGGCGGATCCGTAACTGTTGACCAACTTCGACTGCAGTGCCTCGGTATCGTCGGCGGTGGCTTTCAGTTGGGCGATGATCTGCGGGAAGGTTTTGTCCACCTCCTGCAGAGACACCTTCGCGTCCGCAATGTCGTCGGCCAACTTGTCGATCTGATCGATGGTCTCGAACAGCGACCGAAACGTCCAGCAGATCGGGATGTCGAAACAGTGCCTCTCCCAATAGAAGTAGCTCTTGATCGGACGGAAGAAATCGTCGACGTTCGAGACCTCGTCCCTGATGTCGTCGCTGACCCTTTGCAGGTCCTCGACGGTGAGTACCGTCTGATGCAGTTCGTCGGAAACCTTTTGGAAGAAGCCGACCTCTTTGCGCAAGACCGCGACGGAGTGCGCCTGGATCTCGGCCTGCGCGTCGGTGTTGGCGTTCTGCTCCCTGTTGAACGGGAGTTGTTGACCGTTGCCGCTGCCCTGCGTGGTGAATAGGTACGGAATGCTGGCGTGCTCGAGCGCCCGGCCCAAGGGCCGCGTCATGCCTTGCACCATCGCCACACCGTGCAGGCGAATCAGAGCCTTCGCGACGCGGTCCAGCGAGATGAAGTCGGCCGAGTTGCGCATGTCGTGATCGGTTTCGACTATCAGCATCTCGGAGAACAGCTTGCTCTTGGGAAAGTGCCGATCCGCCGCCTGGAAACCGAGATTGGCGGGCGCACTGGCCGGCTGGTACTGGCGATCGTCGTAGTTCTGCCGGTACGTCGGTACGAAGATCGCCCCGATCATGACGACGGCAGAACTGGCCGCCAGGATCGGCACCGGCCAGCGCACCACGCTCGCCCCGATGCGGCGATAGAGACGCCCTTTGGCCTCGGTTCTCGGATCGAACATCCCGAACAGACTGCCGACGGTCAGCGCCGCCGGGCCCAGCGTCATCGCCGCCGCGATGGTGAACAGCATGGTGATCGCGACGGCCGGCCCCATGGTGTGGAAGTAGTTGAGGCGCGCGAACGTCAAGCAATAACACGCACCGGCGATCGTCAGGCCCGAGCCGATGATGATCGGCGCGACACCCTTGTACGCGATGTAGAAACTGTCCTCCCGGCTTTCGCCCGCCTGTCGCGCCTCGTGATATCGACCCATCAGGAAGATGCCGTAATCGGTTCCCGCTCCCAGGGTCAGCGCGATGACGATGTTCACCGCGAACGACGAGAGTTCGATGTACCCGAGGTGACCGAGCGTTGACACGACACCCTTGGCGACGAGCATCTCGATGAGCACCCCGAGCAAAGGCACCAACAGGGTTGAAGGAGCGCGATACACCAGCAGCAGCATCACCACGATGAGGCAGATCGTGACGATCGTGACGTTGTTCAGGCTGGCATTGGCGATGGAAAGCGTGTCGGAGGCCAGCGGAGCCGCGCCGCTGACGTAGACCTTGAGGCCGGGCGGCGGCGGGTCCTTTTTGATGATGTCGCGGACCGCGTCCACGGATTGGTTGGCTTGAATCTGGCCGATGTCGCCGGCGAGTCGCAGCAGCACATACGTGCACTTGCCGTCCACGCTCTGTGCCCCCGCCGCGGTGAAAGGCTTGCCCCACAGATCCATCACGTATTGCACGTGCCGGGTGTCGTGCTGGAGGCGGCGCATCAGATCGTCGTAGTACCGGTGGTCTTGGTCTCCCAGTGGTCGATTCGCCTCGAACACCACCATGGTCAGGTTGGTCGAGTTGGATTCGTGGAACTTTTCGCCGATGTGCAGCAGCGCCCGTTGTGAGGGCGCGTAGTGCGGGACCATCGGTCCGGCGAGCTCTTCGGCGACCCGTTCCACTTGGGGCATAAAGGTGTTCGTGCTGACCGCGAGCAGGCCCCAGAACAAGATGATCGGTATCGCGAAAGCCCGGACCATCCTGGGGATGAACGGGCGCTTGACCCGGGGCTCGTCAAAACGATGCTCGCTCATGCCGACTTGACCCTGCACTCGACGTCGGCGTCCTGATGGTCGTCCGTCTGTTCGTCGCGGATCACGCCGTCCACCAGCATTCGGCAACCCACCTGACCGCCGTGGACATGCACCGAGATGCTGCCGGACGCTACCGAGAGCGTGGTGGTCTCCGTGTGGGACCACGGCAAAGTTGTGATTTCGACCTGATGCGGATGGCCGTCGATGTCGATGTAGACGAGTTTTCCGCCCTGAGCGGC
This sequence comes from Mycobacterium sp. E2238, assembly GCF_001672665.1. NCBI lineage: Bacteria > Bacillati > Actinomycetota > Actinomycetes > Mycobacteriales > Mycobacteriaceae > Mycobacterium > Mycobacterium sp. E2238. The sequence continues at coordinate 22,527 of NZ_LZKF01000107.1, forward strand.
GGAGCCGAACACCTCATAGGTGATCCGTTTGACGTTGAACTGCTCGGGCGCCTGTGGGCCGTTGACGGTGATGACCGGCTCAGGTTCCGAGAACTGGTGCACCTTGTACATGCAGAGCAGACCGACACCGACCGCGACCACGGTGACCAACGGCATCCAGGCTCGCTCCAAGACAGTCCTGCCGACTGAACGAGGACTCACTCGTTCATCTCCCCGACCCCTCCTGACCTTGTGTTCGTGCCATCCCCGACCGCCGTACGCGTGCGGCAAGACCAGGTGACATATCAACCTGATTGATATGTCACGGTAAAGAGACTACTGCAACCGGGCCGCAGGCGCGATCTCGGCCTGCCGGACCTCGTCACGCGGACTCCCTACGATGCGATCGGCGCGCTGCGCAGGCGCCTTCTCAACCGTGCGCTACTGAGCAGGCGAAGGGCCAGGTTCGTGGAGGTCAGCATCGGGATCACCCCGAGAAATGTGCGCTCGGACGGCGTCGCTCCGTGCAGGTGGTAAAGGCTGCCGAATACGTAGAAGCAGCCCAGCATGAACAACGCGCCCGGGATGCAAAGCGCCATGAACGAGCTGCGGTCGGCGACGATTTGCTTCGCGTAATCCAGTTCTTCCGACGACATCGGTTCGCGCTTGCGCAGTTTTCGCACGACCTCTTTGGCGCTCCCGATTTGCTCGCTCACCGGGGTGGTTGGTCGCCTCTCCATACGCCGTACGAACACGGTGGCGATGCCGGCCAGCGTCAACGCCAGCCCTAACGCGACTACGGTCAGCAGACCGAACAAACTCTCAGTAACCATCGAACTCCTTCTGAGTCACCGCTTCCGATCTTCACCCCGGCGGGCAGCATGCCGCGGTTGATCTTGTCGGTACTCATCGGGAAACCTTACTTCTGGGGCATCAGAACCCGAAGTCGCCGCCGCTGGAGTCCGACCCACCGCCGAAATCGGAGCCGCCGAAATCGGATCCGCCGCCGAAGTCGGATCCGCCGCCGGAGTCCCAGCCGCCGCCGAAGTCCACGTCGCCACCGCCGGAATACGAGCCGTCGCTACCCGCGAAGCTGGTGTCGCCGCCGGAGTCATAGCCACCGCCGAACCCGACGTCGCCTTGCTGGCTGTCGTAGCCGGCGCTTTGGCCGCCGTCGTAGTTCGCGTCCGCATACGCCGAGTCACGGCCGGCCTCGAAGCCGCGGTCGTAGCTGCCACCCCAATGGTCGTCCAGCAGCGCATCCATCAGCAGGACGTCGGTGAGCGCCCAACCCCAACCCGCCCCCCAGAACGCGTATGGGTAATAGCCGGGGTAGAAGAACATTCCGTTGTGGTAGCCGCCGCCGTAGTAGTGCGGATAGCCGGGCTGCGGGGTGGTGCTGTAGTTGTTGTTGTTGATCGTCACGTACTCACCGGTGTCGGGATTCTTCGCCCGCACCGAGGCCTGTTTGCGCTCGTCCTCGGGCACCGAGCCGACAGCGGCAACATTGGGCGCGGGGCGTCCGAGCTTCTGGTTGGCCCTGGCCACCGTGGACTCCACTACTCGCAGGTGTGCCCGCGCCGCGCCGTAGTCGCCTGTCTCGTAAGCCTTTCGGGCGTCGTAGAGGCTGGCGTTGGCCTTGGTCGACTCCGCGCTGACGTCCGTTTCGCTGTTGGTGAGCACCGCGTTGTCGATGTCCCCGACACCGGATTCGGCGGTGATCAATTCTTGTTTGATCTGTTCACGCTCCTGTGCAGCCTTGCGGCGCTTGCGATTTCGGCTGACAGCGAATGAGACCAAGGCGACCACGCTCAATGCGACGGCAATGAAGACGAGCATGGTCCACAGCCATGACCAGCGGTCGGGGTTCTGGTGCACGACGGGGGAGGTGGTGGCCGCCGGCCCCCCAGACGACACGTCCAACCTGGTCAATTTGTTGACGAATTCACTCGTCGCGCCCTGCGGGTCGTTCCGGTGGATCCTGGCCGACTGGCTCATGAACGGGTCGACGCTGTCTGCGACCGACTTGGGCACGTTGTAGGCGCGCACGTGATAGCCCTTGGAGTCGATGACCAGAATGATCCCGCTGAACGCCGGATTGCGCCCTAGGACGACGTTGTGGATGGCATCCGGGGTGGTCACCCCGGTCTGACGGGGCGCCACCGCCGCCACCCAGATCGGTGGCGTGGAACTCCACGTCCAGCGGCTGGTGAGGATCTGGTCATTGAGCCGGTCCGGGTCCCGCAACGGCGGATTCGCCGCCGGGTCGGCCACCACGTGGGTCTGGGCGTTGAACTTGCCCACCAGCTGATCTGTGTAGGTGTCGGCCGAGGCGGCCGGCGCGAGGAGCACCGCCAGCATCGCGGTTAGCGGGGCCAGGACAAGCCCGCGGAATCGTCGGGTCACTTTCCTCCTGCCAGGGGTCACGGTGTCGATCCTTGCTGTGGACGTTGAAAACGTCCACTGTCGCCCCCGGTCTGGTGCCGTTCTGGGCGGACCTTCTCGGCCGTCGCTAGGTCTGGCTTTGATCGATGTACCCGCGGGGGAGCACCGAGAAGTCAACGCACGCTGCGGCCAGGACGTCGCCCAGGTGTGGCTCGACCGGTGCGGCGAGGGTCAGCATCGCGCCGGCCGATGGTGCCTTCAGGGTGGCGACGTTGCGGTTGGTCAGCAGCTGGATGGCATCGGATTCAATGTCGCTCCAACCGGTGTGAACGGTCATCAGCGTGAGCACGCCGAGCGCCTCGCCGGACGGCGAGAACAAGCGATGATGCCAGGCGCCGTCGGCCTTGTGCCCGGTGTGCGGCCGCACCACCGCCAGCACGGTGCCGCCACCGTCTTCCAGGCGTGCCGCGCCGTCGGCTGGGACGATTTTTCCCACGGGCACGCCGCCGCTGGTGATGGTGGTCGTTGCGGCCACCGCGATCTTGAGTTCGTCACCGCTGGCCGCGGACAACGTGTAGTCGCTCTTGCCCCCGTTCTTGAAACCGAACAGCACTGCGGCGCCGCCCTTTTGCTGGGCATGCGCCAGTTCGGTGCCATCGGGGGTAGCGAGCGCGACGCGCAACGCATTGGATGTCGACCTCGTCACGCGCGCGACGACGACCGTTGCATTGCCCAGAATCGGCATGGCGAGATCCTAGGCCCGGACGCCGCGATTATCAGCGGCTTTCTCACATCTTGACGGTCAGCGGCCACACGTTCCAGATGTCGTCGCAGTACTCGGCGATGGCGCGATCCGATGAGAACTTGCCGCTGCGGGCGGTGTTCAGGATGGACATCTTCGTCCACGACTCCCTGTCCTGCCACGCGGCGCTCACCTGCTCCTGGCACTTCACGTAGGCCGCATAGTCGGCGCACACCAGGAAGGGGTCTTCATGGCGCAGGTTGTCCACCAGTGGCCGGAACACCTCGGTGTCGCCGCCCGAGAACGTGCCGCCGGCAATCAGGTCGAGCACCGCGCGCAGTTCGTCGTTGCCTTCGATGTAGTCGGCCGGGCGGTACCCGCCCGCCTTGACCGCTTCGACCTCCTGCTCGGTCAGCCCGAACAGGAAGAAGTTCTCCGGGCCCACCTCGTCGCGCATCTCCACGTTCGCGCCGTCGAGCGTGCCGACGGTCAGGGCGCCGTTGATCATGAACTTCATGTTGCCGGTCCCGGACGCTTCCTTGCCCGCGGTGGAGATTTGCTCGGACAGGTCGGCTGCCGGGTAAATCATGTGGGCGTTCTGCACGTTGAAGTTCGGCACGAACGCCACCTTGAGGAACCGGCTGACGTCCGGGTCGGCGTTGACGGTTTCCCCAACGGCGGTGATCAACTTGATGATCCGCTTGGCCATGAAGTACCCGGGCGCCGCCTTGCCGCCGAAGATGAAGGCGCGCTGCGGAATCGACAGGCCCGGATCCTGCTTGAGCCGGTGATACAGGGCCACGATGTGCAGGACGTTGAGATGCTGACGCTTGTACTCGTGGATGCGTTTGACCTGTACGTCGAACATCCAGTCGGGGTTGAGGTCGACGCCTGCCACCGAGTGGATGTATTTAGCGAGGCGCGCTTTGTTGTTGCGCTTGATGTCGCGCCATTCCCGGCGAAAGGCGGCGTCGTCGACGAATGGCTCGAGTCCGCGCAGGCGGCCCAGGTCGGTCAGCCACCCGTCCCCGACGGTGCGGTCCAGCAATTCCCGCAGCCCGGGATTGGCCAGCGCCAGGAAGCGGCGCGGCGTCACACCGTTGGTCTTGTTGCTGAACCGCTCCGGCCACATCTCGTAGAAGTCTTTGAGCACACTGCTTTTCAGCAACTCGGAGTGTAACGCGGCGACACCGTTGATGGCGTGGCTGCCGACGGTGGCCAGGTGCGCCATTCGGACGTACTTGCCGCCGTTCTCGCCGATGAGCGACATCCGGCTGACTCGGTCCTCGTCGCCCGGGAACCGGGCGCGCACCTCGTCGAGGAATCGGCGGTTGATCTCGTAGATGATCTCGAGATGGCGCGGCAGTGACTCGGCGAACAGTTCCAGCGGCCAGGTCTCCAGTGCCTCGGGCAGCAGGGTGTGGTTGGTGTAGCCGAACGTCGCCACCGTGATTTCCCACGCCTCATCCCAGTCCAGGTGGCGTTCGTCGACCAGCAACCGCATGAGCTCGGCGACGCCGATCGATGGATGGGTGTCGTTGAGCTGCATGGCAAAACGCTGGGGGAGCTCCTTGACGGAAACGTCGGCCAGATCGTCCATGATGTGCAGCACGTGCTGCAAGGAGCAGGACACGAAGAAGTACTGCTGCAGCAGGCGCAGCTGTTTACCGGCCTCCGGCTCGTCGTTCGGATAGAGCACTTTGGTGACGGTCTCCGACATGACCTCGTCCTCGACCGCCCCGTAGTAGTCGCCGGTGTTGAAGGCCTCCAGGGCGAATGACTTGACGGCCCGCGCGCTCCACAACGTCAGCACGTTGCAGGTGTTGACGCCGTAACCCTGGATGGGCGTGTCATAGGCGACGCCCTTGAGCACCCGCCCCGGTATCCACTGGACGCGGTCGTGGCCGGCGTCGTCCGTGTAGTGAGCGGCGTAGCCGCCCCACTTGACCAGGTAGTTGACGTCGGGTTTTGCTATCTCCCAAGGGTTTCCGTGGTCCAGCCAGTTGTCGGTCTGCTCAACCTGCCAGCCGTCGTGGATCTCCTGGTCGAAAATGCCGAACTCATAACGGATTCCGTAGCCGATCGCTGGTCGCTCCAGGGTGGCCAGCGAATCCAGGTAGCACGCGGCCAGCCGGCCGAGGCCGCCGTTGCCAAGGCCCGGCTCCTCTTCGCAGGCCAGGACCGTGTCGAGGTTCTGACCCATCGCCGACAGCGCTTCACGGGCCGCCCGCTCCATGCCGAGATTCAGCAGGTTGTTGCCCAGCTGCGGACCCATCAGGAACTCGGCCGACAGGTAACAGGTCACCTTGCGGCCGAGATCGAGTGAGGTCTGCGTCGAGACCACGCGGCGGTCCTGCATGCGGTCGCGCACGGCCAGTGCCAGCGCCCGGTAGTAGTGCTCGGGCCGCCGGGCCGCCGCCGGGCGGCCGATCGAGTAGCGCAGGTGATCGTTGATGGCCCGCTGCAGCGCGGCCGCACTCATCCCGGTGCGGGAGTGCTCAACCAGATCGGCCCTGGCGGGGGCGAGCCCGTCGGAGGGCGTCTGCTCGACATCGGTCATGGTGGGTCCTACTTCCTCGAGGTTGCCGCAATCAACCTGTTCGCCCGCGGGCGGCAGACCGTCAGTCTGGCAGCGATGCTTGCACACCGGGCGCGCAGTTGAAGGCTGTTGCGTAAACACCAGCTCACGGGCCGGCGACGAAACGGCGTTGGCCGTAGAAGAGCCTGCGGTGGCGGGAATGGAGCGCCGCGTGTCTTAATGCGAGGGGTAGCGCGAGCATGGATCCGAATACGTTTCGACCATGTGGAACATCGACGGATGCAACGTGTTCGGCGAGGCCGCTGGCAGGGGAGAGCCGGTGCTACTGCTGCACGGATATCCGCAGAGCGCGTCCTGCTGGCGCCATCAGATCAAGGCGCTGTCCGACAGCCATCTTGTCGTGGCGCCGGATTGGCCAGGCTTCGGCCGGTCCGATCCGCCGGCGACCGCACCGACCTACGACAACGAAGTAGAGCGGATCGAACGGTTCGCGGAGGAGTTGGGGTGGCAACGGTTCAACCTGTGCGCCCACGACTACGGTGGCTTCATCGGGCTCGGCTATGCCATCCGCCATCCCGAGCGGGTGCTGCGACTCGCACTGTTGAACACCCGCGCACATAACATCTTTCGCCCGTGGTTCTACCGCTTCTCGCGGGGCCAACACTGGATAGCCACCCGCCCGCCGCTGTCTCGCGCCGCGCAACACCTTCCGTTGGCCACGCTGCACCATCTAGCTCTTGCCCGCTACCGAAGACTCGGCTGTTTCGACACCGCGCTGGAAGCCGAGTATCTGGGCTGGATGAATTCGCCCGAGGGAAAGCGCACGTTCTGGAATTTCTTCGCTCACTACCCGGTCGCCGCCGTCCCGTGGCTCGCGGACGGGCTCGGGACGATCCGGTGCCCGGCCGCGGTAATTTGGGGTGACCGCGATCCCTATATCCCGTTCAGCTCCGCACGCGAGTTGGCCGCGGCCATTCCGCACGCCAACCTGACCCGGCTGCGCGGTGCCGACCACTATGTCATGGAGGAACGCCCGCACGAGGTGACCGCAGCGCTGCTCGATCTGCTGAGTGCACCGCTGGTTACCAGCGCAGCCTCAATGGGCGCCGGACAAGTTCAGCGTGACGACGCCGGCGATGATCAACCCGACCCCGACCACCTTGGCGACCGACACCGTTGAGCCGAGAAACAGCACGGCGATCAGCACGATGAGCGCGGTGCCGATTGCCGACCACAACGCGTAGGCGACGTCGGTCTGCATGCCGCGTGAAATGGACACCGCCAAGAGCGCGAAAGAGACGGCATAGCCGCTCAGGCATATCACGGTCGGCCACAGGCGGGTGAAGCCTTCCGTGCTCTTGAGCAGGCTGGTCGCTATCACCTCTGCGAAGATGGCGCAGAGGAGAAACACATAGGTCAAGGCGCCTCCTTGCGTGCGGACGTACATGTATGTGTGTACAGGACATGTCGTGGAAGGATTGCGGCGTATGACGTTTCCCGCGCGGCCAGTGAAGTTCGATGTCGGCGACATTATCGGCGAGGAAGCGTCGCTGGCGGCGACGTACTATCCCGCGCGCACCGGCGCGGAGGCGCAGGCACTATTGGTCTGTCTGCCTGGTGGTACCTACAGTCGCGACTATTGGGACCTGCACATCCCCGGCCAGCACGGGTACAGCTTCGCCGATTTCGCCACCGCGAACGGCTACGCCGTCGTCACCGTCGACCCCCTGGGTACCGGCGAAAGCTCCCAGCCCGCACGCGATTTCGGCTTCGCCGACATCGCCGCCGCGCTCGCCCATGCGGTCTCCGCGTTGCCCGAAGTAACGGGAATCCACGCACGCCCCGTGGCAATGGCCCATTCCCTCGGCGGCTATCTCGCGATCACCCAACAAGCGCTGTTCTCGAGCTTCGCCGCATTGGCCCTACTCGGGTGCACCAACCAACACGTGGCGCCACTGAACCTCGATCCCGTATTCATCGCCCGGTCGGCGACCGCGCAGGGACGCGCCGAGCTCGCCCGGGAGATCCTGTCCGCCTTGGAGCAGCCCTACTTCGAGGGTCCGCGCGAGCACTTGCAGAGTTGGTTCCACCTTGCCGATGTCCCCGCCGACGTCGTGGCCGCGGACTGCGTCGTCGCAAAATCGATGGTGCCGCGCGTGTTCGGCACCGCCATGATTCCCGGGGTCGTCGCTGAACACGCCGCGCTGATCGACGTCCCCGTGTTGCTCGGGTATGGCGTCGTCGACGTCTCACCGGACCCACGCGCCGAGGCCGGTCTCTATCGCAGCTGCCCGGACATCACCACCCTGGTGCTGGGCGACAGCGCACACTGCCACAACATGGCGTCGGGTCGGCATCGGCTTTGGCGGCGCCTGCTCGACTGGGCCGCGACCGTAACCTTTGGATCGTGAAAAGGATCTGAGCCGCTACGCCCCGGCCGTGCTGAGTGTGTTTCGGGCCGTCTACGGCTTGCTGTTCGCTGCCTACGGCTCGAGGAGCCTGTTCGATTGGCCCGTCCCTTCGCCCGTTCGCGTCGAGTTCGGGTCCTGGCCCGGGTGGTACGCCGGTTTGATCGAAGTCGTCGCGGGCCTGTTGATCGCGACCGGACTGTTCACCCGGGCCGTCGCGTTCGTGGCATCGGGGGAGATGGCGGTCGCCTATTTCTGGATCCATCAGCCGCAAGCGCTCTGGCCCGTCGCCGACCCGCCGGCGGGCAACGGCGGCGGGTTGGCGATCCTGTTCTGCTTCGCGTTCCTGCTCCTGGTCTTCACGGGTGGCGGGCGGTACTCGATCGACGCGCTGCGCAGGACAGCACTTCCCCTCGACGGGCGATAATGGCATTCTCTGATGCGGAGAAGCCATTTCCGTAGGAGGCCGACGATGAGCGCTGACCGACGGTGCGATGGGATGGTTGCCCTCGTCACCGGCAGCAGCCGGGGGCTGGGCAAGGCGATCGCCGCGCGGCTCGCCGCTCGCGGCGCCACGGTCGCGCTGACCGCCCGCACGATGGACCCCGACCCCAAATACCAAGGGTCGCTGAGTCAAACCCTGGACGAGCTGGTGGCCGCCGGCGGTAAGGCCGTCGCGATCCAAGCCGATCTGTCCCAGTCCGCGGAACGCGAACGCCTTTTCGCCGAGGTGGTCAGCGCCGTCGGCGCCCCGGACATCCTGGTCAACAACGCGGCGGTGACCTTCTTGCGGCCCCTAGACGGGTTTCCCGAACGGCGGGTCCGCCTGATGATGGAGATGCATGTGCTCGGCCCACTGCAGTTGAGCCAACTGGCGATTCCGACGATGCGCGAACGGGGGCGGGGCTGGATTTTGAACCTGACCTCGGTGGGCGGCGATCTGCCGCCGGGCCCGCCGTTCTCGGAGTTCGACCGCACCGCGGGTTTCGGCGTCTATGGGACGGTCAAGGCCGCGCTCAACCGGCTGACGAAAAGCCTTGCGGCCGAGCTCTACGACGACGGCATCGCCGTGAACGCCGCTGCTCCCAGCAATCCCGTGGCCACACCGGGAGCCGGCACCCTCGACCTGGCCAAGACCGATACCGAGGACATCGAACTGATCACCGAGACGGCCTACCGGCTGTGCACCGGTGATCCGAAGACCCTGACCGGGCGCATCGCGCATACCCAGCCCTTCCTCGCCGAGGTCGGCTGGACCAAGCCCGCCGGCTGAATGGCCGAGCTCGAGCCGGACCAGTTGCGTCGACGGCTGGGCAGCGCAGGCGTGACCGGCGTCGCGCCGCTGTCCGGGGGAGCCTCCAGCCTCACGTTCGGAGGCGTCCTCGAGGGCCGGCCGGTGGTGATCAAGGTTGCTCCGCCCGGTGTCGAGCCCGTCGCCCATCGCGACGTGCTCCGGCAGGCGCGCATCATCAAAGCCCTTGCTGCGACGCGAGTTCCGGTGCCAGAGGTGCTGTGGGACGACCGGGGCGACCCGCCGCACACGCCGCCCTTGTTCGTGATGTCACGCGTCGAAGGCGACTGTGTGGAACCGCTTTTCGACGGCGGTTCCGGATCTCCGGATCTTCCCAATCGGTATCGCAACGCGACCCGGGCCATGGCCGCGCTGCACGGTCTGTCACCGAGCGAGCTTGGCCTGGATGATGAACCGATTGTCGATGCGGTCGCCGAAGTCTGGCGATGGTCCGACACGCTGCAGACGGTCGACCCGGCGCTGGCGCCGGATTGGCCGGCCGCCCGTGATGCGTTGTTGACTTGCGCACCATCGGATTTCGGGCCGAGTGTGGTGCACGGTGATTTCCGGCTGGGCAACGTGGTGGCCGCCGGATCGCGCATCAACGCGGTGATCGATTGGGAAATCTGGTCCGTGGGTGATCCGCGTATCGACGCGGGTTGGTTCCTGATCAACTGCGACCCGGATACGTACCGGCGGGTTCCCGGCTCGGCGGCCATGGCGCCGCCCGTCGGTGAGCTCGCCGACATCTACGCGGAAGAGCTGGGCCGCGAGGTCACCGACCTGGCCTGGTTCGCTGCCCTCGCGTGCTTCAAGTCGGCGGCGACATGGTCGCTGATCGTCAAGCACAATCGGCGCAGGCGAACGCCCCGGAAGGACTTGGAAGACATGGCGACAACGCTCCCTGGGCTGCTGGATCGGGCACTGTCCCTGCTGGATTGACGGCGTAGGCGATCAGCTGCAGTTGGCGTGAAGATTCTGGCACCACATTCCGACGCCACCCCAGTCGCCTGACGAACCGACTGAATCTTCATAGGGGTTCGTCATGGTGGTCGGATACTGGATCTGCCATTCGTCGATCGTCGGGATGTCGTCCACCTGGCCCGGATCCGGAGACGCGAGCGCTACCCCGACCGCCATTCCGGCTCCACCGGTCAAAGCTGCCGCGACGACGGAACCTGCGACAAGTAGAGCCGCCCACCTACGCTTCATCATCGTGGCCCTTCCGTCGTTTGCCTCGACCGCCGGCTAACAGCATTCAATTCTACCTTCGGTGTCGATATCGCATAAGCGTCACAAACACACAACAACTTCGATTAGCCGCCCAGCAAATTTCGCGACTCGAAATGGCAAGTGCGTACGTTGTCGTGCGTGAGGCCGGTTGCCGTGGTCGTTCGTCGCGCGCTGGTGGTCACCGCTTGCCTCGCTTTGTCTCTGTTCACGGCGCCGACGGCGATCGCCGATCCCGATGATGGCCCCGAGATCGAGCCTGCCGCTGCGGCCTCGGCGCCGGCTGGGGGAGCGGTGCCCTCGAATCCCCCCGTCATCCTCAACACTCCCGACGGCTGGGTCTTGGGTCTGGGCGCGAAGGACGAGGCGCAGGTTCCGGTCGCACCGCTGACCACCTCCGTGGCGTCGCGCGAATACATGGCGAGTGGTATCTACGTCGGATCGCTGAAGGGGCCGGAAGAGCCCCACGGCATCCTGGAAGTCGGCTACCAGATCGGCTGCGGGATCGATATGAGTACATCCAACGGCGTGATCATGGAGGGCGGTGCCGGCATCATCCCGGGCGTCAGCCCCACGTTCGACACCACCGGTACATTGCCGCCCCTGCTGCCGTTTGTTTCGACTCCGATGAATGGTGTGATGAGCATCGGAATGAAACCGGGCCTCGTCCTCACGGTGCCGGTGATCAAGAAGCAATTCAAGGGAGCGAACCCCTGGGTCATGATCAGCAACTTCCACATCAAGATCGACGGATGTGTGGGCCAGTCGTTCATCCGTTCCTATGCGGTGTTGACCCGGATGAGCGACCTGTCCGACGTGGTGCTGTCGTACGTCGGCGTCACCAAATCCGTTTAATCGCGCGCGATCCCGGCCAGCTTGTCGGCGAACTTCGCTTCCGCCGCCGCACGCAGTCGCAGCAGATGTTCGGACGGAAACAGATCGGGCGCCGGCTCGCGGTCCTTCAACAGCAACCGGGCCAGCGTCACCTTGTGCACCTCGGTCGGGCCGTCGGCAAGCCCCAGCACGAACGACTCCACCAAGTACTGCACGAACGGCATCTCGTGGGTGGTGCCCAGCGATCCGTGCAGCTGCAGCGCCCGTGACGACACATCATGCAACACCTTCTGCATCATCGCCTTGACCGCCGAGATGTCCGCGCGCACTGCCTGGTAATCGTTGAATTGGTCGATTTTCCAGGCGGTTTGCAAGGTCAGCAGCCGGAAAGCCTCGATCTCCATCCACGAGTCGGCGACCATTTCCTGAACGAGTTGCTTATTGGACAGCACCTCGCCCTGGGTGTACCGCGACACCGCCCGCTCGCAGAGCATGTCGAAGATCCGGCGGACCAGGCCGACGGTGCGCATCGCGTGGTGAATCCGCCCGCCGCCCAAGCGGGTTTGCGCGACGGCGAAGGCCCCGCCCCGCGGACCCAGCATGTGATCGGCCGGAACACGCACGTTCTCATAACGGACATAGCCCTCGCGTCCGCCGCCCAGCGGCTGATAGCCCAGACCGACGTCGCGCAGCACATTGATTCCCGGGGTGTCGCCGGGGACCACGAACATCGAATAACGCTGGTAAGGCGGCGCGTCGGGGTCGGTCATGGCCATCACGATGATGAACGATGCCATCGAGGCGAACGACGAAAACCACTTCTCGCCGTTAATGATCCAGTGGTTGCCGTCAGGCACCGCGGTGGTGCGGAAGACCTTCGGGTCTGCACCGCCCTGCGGTTCGGTCATCGAAAAGCAGGAAACGATGCGATTGTCGAGCAGCGGCTCGAGGTAGCGTGTCTTGAGCTCCGGGGTGCCGTAGTGCGCCAGGATTTCGCTGTTGCCCGAGTCGGGGGCCTGGGAGCCGAAGACGATCGGTGCGCATCCCGACCGGCCCAAAATCTCGTTGAGCAACGCCAGTTTCACCTGCCCGTAGCCCGGGCCGCCCAGATGCGGGCCCAGGTGGGTGGCCCAGAGGCCGCGGTCCTTGACGATCTCTTGCAGCGGCGGGATCAGCGCCTGGCGGACCGGATCGTTCAGGTCGTGCGACTCTTTGACGATCAGGTCGATCGGTTCGCACTCCTCGCGCACGAAGTCCTCGACCCACTTCAGCTGCCGTGCCCACTCGGGGTCGGTGGAGAAGTCCCACGACATGCGCCGTCCTCTCTAGGTGGCTGACTTTGTCACGACGACCACTTCTTGCGGCGCTCGGCGGCCTCGTCGGTGGCGTGCGCGATCACCTGGTTGCGGTTCTCCAGCTCGAGCGCCGCCGAGAAATCCGCGTCGGTGTTGACCTGCAGGGCACGCTTGGTCAGTTGCGCGCCCAGGGGAGAATGGCCGGCAATCTGCGAAGCCAACTCGACGGCCCGCTCCGCTAACCGATCCGGCTCGACGAGCTCGCTGACCAGACCGCGCCGATCCGCTTCGGCGGCCGACACGGTTCGCCCGGTGAGCATCCAGTCGGCGGCCACGCTGGTGCCGACGATGCGAGGCAGGTGGTAGCTCATGCCCATCTCGGCCCCGGAGAGCCCGAGCAGAATCGCGGCGTTGCCGAATGATGCGTTCTGCGAACAGATTCGAATGTCAGCGCCCAAGCATAGTGCGAGGCCGGCGCCGACGCAGGGGCCGTTGACCGCGGCGATCACGGGTTGCGGCAGCGCACGCACGGCTTCCGCCAGGCTCGCCATCCGCTCCTGAAAGCGCATTCGCTCCAGTGCGGGTGCGGTGGCGTCCAGCATCGATGGGCCGAAGTCGCGCACGTCGACCCCGGCGCAAAAGCCTCGCCCGGCGCCGGTCAGTACCACCGCGCGCACGGAGGGGTCGGTGGCCAAATCGGCCAGCGTCTGACGCAATTCCGTTTGCATCGCCTCGTTGATGGCGTTGAGCTGCTTGGGGCGGTTCAGGCGCAGCACAACCACACCGTCGCGGGGCCGATCGAACGCCAGCGCGCCCGCCACGTTCACACCCGCTCGTTGACGGTCAGTCCGCCGTCGAGGCGGCGATGGCCGCGGGGGGCGTGCGCCGCGGCGAGAATCCAGGCGTCGATGACGGACTCCCATCGTTCGGGGGCGGACCCACGGTCACCGGTATCGTAATTCGTCTCTCGGTCATGGAGAACTACCTTCTCTAAATTAGCGAAGCTATTCTCGCGCGGTGCGGGTTGGCTGGGCCCCGAGGCAGGTTGTCCGTGACGGCGCCCTCGCGTCCGTCCTCGTGGGCACCGCTGAAGCGGAAAGGCATTAGGCCGCAGTCCACTTCGTGCTGCGCCGCCTGGTCGGTCCAGTCCGGGGGTCCACGTCCGGAATCGGGAGCCCGTCGATGGCACCGCTTTCGGTGACTCCGCAGATCGGCGAAAACCGCTTTCCGACAAGGGGAGTCGAACGCCAGCGAGGCTTCGAGTCGAGCCCCGGCGCCGGGCACACGAGCGGGCGGGCTCCCGCGGGGCACAGCGGATAAACGGCGAAGACGGTGCATAACGGGGCGCGCAGCGGGTAGCCCGCACGGCATGACCAAGATCGGATACTTTCTGTCCTGCGAGCAGTACAGCCCCAAGGAACTCGTGGACCAGGCCAAGCGTGCGGAAGCGGCCGGGTTTGACGCGCTGTGGATCTCCGATCATTTCCACCCTTGGAACGACGAGCAGGGCCAGAGCCCCTTCGTGTGGGGCGTCATCGGGGCGCTCTCCGAGGTGACGTCGCTGCCCGTCAGCACCGCCGTCACGTGCCCGACGATCCGGACGCACCCGGCGATCGTCGCGCAGGCATCCGCCACCGCCGCCGTCCAACTCGACGGCCGCTTCGTGCTCGGGGTGGGCAGCGGCGAGGCGCTGAACGAACACATCCTCGGCGACCCTTGGCCGTCGGTCGGCGTGCGCCAGGAGATGCTGGAAGAGGCGGTCGAGGTGATCCGCCTGTTGCACCGCGGCGACGAGGTGAGTCACCACGGCAAGCACTATGAGGTGCAGGAAGCGCGCATCTACACGCGGCCCGAGCAGCCGGTGCCGATCTACGTTTCCGGTTTCGGCCCGCAGGGGGCGGAGCTGGCCGGACGCATCGGGGACGGCTTCGTCCTGGTGATGCCGGAGGCCGACCTCGTCAAGACGTTCCGCGACTCCGGCGGCGGTGACAAACCCGTGCAGGCCGGGGCCAAAGTCAGCTGGGACAAGGACGCCGACACCGCGCTGAAGGCGGCACACCGGCTGTGGGGCAACGACGCGCTGCCCGGGCAAACCGCGCAGACCCTGCCGCGCCCCAAGGACTTCGCCGCCCTGATGTCTCTCGTCACGCCGGACCAGGTTGCCGAGGCGGTCACGTGCGGACCGGACCCCGACACGCACGTCGCGAAGGTGCGGGAGTACCTCGACGCCGACATCGACGAGGTGTATGTCCAGCAGGTGGGCCCGGACATGGACGGGTTCTTCGCGGCGTACGAGCGTGACGTGCTGCCTCAGCTGCGGGGTTGAGGTTGAGCTTCGGCGTCGCCGTAGAAGGCCGCCCGAAGCAAAGCGGAGATCTCGCTCACCAAGGGCATCCGCGGATTTGTGCGGTTGCTGAGGTCCTCGAACGCCGTCATCGCCAACGCCGGGAGCGCCCCCAGGTATTGCTTCTCGTCGATGCCGCACTCGCGCACCGATCGGGGCATGTTCAGTCGGTTCAGCAGATCATCGACCCCATGGAACAACCGGGCGCGGCACTCGTCTGGCTCATGGCCGCCGAAGATCAGTTGACCGAGCTGTGCGTATTTGCCCGGGGCGACGTAGGCGGAATAACCCGGCGCGGGCATGAACTTGCTGGGCAGACTTGCGTTGTAACGCAGCACGTGCGGCAGGAAGATGCCGTTCGCCCGGCCGTGCGGAATCCCGAATCTAGCGCCGACCGCATGGGCGAGCGCATGATTGGTCCCGACGAACGCATTCGAAAAGGCAAGTCCGGCAAGCGTTGCCGCATTGGACATGTCAGTGCGCGCCGATAGGTCGTTGGGGTCGTCGTATGCCCTCGGCAACGCATCGAAGATCAGTCGCGCCGCCTGGGCGCACAACGCGTCCGTATACGGCGACGCGAAGATCGAGACGGCCGCCTCCAGGGCATGGGTCAGCGCGTCGACGCCGGTGTCGGCGGTCAGTGTCCGCGGCATCGACGAGGTGAGGACCGGGTCGACGACCGCGAGGTCAGGCACCAGGCTGTAGTCGACGAGCGTCTCCTTCTTGCCGCGCACCGTCAACACCGCCGCCGGTGAGACTTCTGATCCGGTGCCCGATGTGGTTGGGACGGCAACCAATTGGACGCGATGGCGGTCGACCGGATAGTCGGCCACGCGTTTGCGGGGGTCGAGGAACGGCATCGTCAGCTCATCGAGGCTCTTCTCCGGGTGTTCGTAGAACAGGCGGATCGCCTTGCCGGCGTCCAGCACCGAGCCGCCGCCGACGGCGACCAGCAGATCGGGTTGGACCCGCGCCAGCATCGCGACACCGCGGCGGATGGTCTTTTCGTCGGGCTCCGGTGTCACCTCGCTGAACACCTGCACGTGTGGGGCGCGCAACTTGCCGCGCAGCTGGTCGACCACGCCGCGCTCTTCGGTCGGGACGTCGGTGATCACCACGACGGTTTCGCAGTCGAGATCGCGCAAGTTGTCCAGTGCGCCTTCGTTGAAGTAGGTATTGGACGGGACGCGGAACCACTGCGGCGGGGTGCGGCGCCGCGAGACGGTCTTGATGTTCATTAGTTGGCGATAGTTGACGTTCTCCGTCGTGCTGGACCCGCCCCAGGTGCCGCAACCCAACGAGAACGTGGGCGTCAGGTTGTTGTACACCCCGCCGAGGGCTCCGACCGCGGTGGGCGCGTTCACCAGGATGCGCCCCGTGCGGACCGCCAGGGCGTATGCCTCGATGACGTCCTCGTCGTTGGCGTACACCGCCGACGTGTGACCCAGCCCCCCGTGCTCGGTGACCAGGACGGCCACGTCGACGGCGTGCTGTACGCCGGTTGCGCGCACCACGCCGAGCACCGGCATCAGCTTCTCGGCCAGCAGCGGATGCGAAGCGAGTTCGTCCAGGCCGGCAGGTAGCTGTGCCAGCAACACCTTTACGGTCGGCGACACACTGAAGCCGGCTCGGGCGGCCAGCTCCGGCGCCTTCTGCCCGAGCGCCTCGTGCGAGACCTTGTCGCCGCAGCCGAATGCGAACTCTGCCAGCGCCGTGGCCTCGCCCGGGGTGAGCAGTCGGGCGCCCATCCGCTCGAACTCGGCAATCGCCTCGTCGTATATCTCGTCATCGATGATGCAGGTTTGCTCGGCCGGGCAAATGACCGAGGAATCGAAGGTTTTCGAGATCAGGATGTCGACGACCGCGCCTTGCAGGTCGGCCGTCTTGTGAACGTAGATGGGCGCGTTGCCGGGGCCAACGGACAGGCCAGGCTTTCCGGCCGAATTCGCCAGCGCGACGATCTTCGGTCCGCCCGTCACCCAGATGAAATCGACTTTCGGGTGCTTGAACAGGTAGTGCGTCACGTCGTGCGCGGCGTCGGGAATGACTTGCAGCGCCCCAGG
The DNA here is from genome assembly GCF_001672665.1 of Mycobacterium sp. E2238. NCBI lineage: Bacteria > Bacillati > Actinomycetota > Actinomycetes > Mycobacteriales > Mycobacteriaceae > Mycobacterium > Mycobacterium sp. E2238. Next base: position 39,637 of record NZ_LZKF01000107.1, read on the forward strand.
TGGCATTCCGGCCGCTTCGGCCGCGGGGCGGAGGATTTCCAGGCTGCGTTCGCAGCAGCGCACCGCATCCGGCGAGGGCCGGAAGAGGATGGCGTTGCGGGTCTTGGCGGCCACGATCGCCTTGAACAGCACCGTCGAGGTCGGGTTGGTCACCGGGGTGATCCCCAGCACGACGCCGATCGGCTCGGCTACATGGGCGATGTTGTTTTCGACGTCCTCGTCGATGACTCCCACCGATTTCTTGCCGCGCAGGTAGTCGTGCAGGAACTCGGTGGCCACATAGTTCTTGACGACCTTGTCCTCGAAGACGCCGAAGCCGGTCTCCTCGATCGCGACAGTCGCCAGTTCCCCGGCTGCACGCACGCCCGCGCGCACCATCGCCTCGACGATCGCATCGACCTGCTGCTGGTCGAGCTTGCGGAATTCTCGGGCCGCCTCGGCCGCCGCGTCGACGATCGCGTCGACTTCGTGTTTGCGCTGTTCGGCAACCGCGGGTGCTTCGAGCGGGGAGGCGGGCTGCGTTTGTGTAGTGGTCATGATCGCGTTTCGGCTCAGGAACAGGTACTAAGGGCTCCAGAATGAGCGGACGCCACGTCGTCCGCCTAGGGCTGAAAGGCCCTCGCCGAGCTGGCCCGGCCAGGCCACATCTGGCGCGTGCGGACCGTCCGCGGTGGCCAGCCCGGACCGATACTGGCGGTCATGCGCGTCACCGTCGACTACGACCTGTGCGAAGGGCACGGACAGTGCCTGCTGGCGGCTCCCGACGTGTTCGACATTCCCGACGGTGCCGAACAGGTGGTGGTGCTCGAGCCGGAGCCACCCGAAGCCGACCGCGAACGGGTGATTCGGGCGGCCGCGATGTGTCCCGCCCAAGCGATCCGAATCCTCAACTGATCCGGCCCGTTTCGGCAACGTCATCGAGCAACCGGTAGCGCCCGGCCAACGCGGCAGCGGCGATGCGGTTGTTGACTCCAAGTTTGTGCAGCAGCGCGGCGACCATGCGTTTGGCGGTGCGCTCCGACACCAGCATCCGCTGGGCGATGTCCCCGGTCTCCATGCCGGTCGCGAGCAGCGTCCACAGTTGGAAATCCTGCGCGCCGAGGCTGTCCAGCAGCTCGGACGGCGGCTTGCGGGTGTTGCTCAGCAGCGCATCGAGCAGGGCGCCGTCGACGACCCGCAAGCCCTCCGCGATCGTCCACAGTGGCCCCGCCAGCGCCTCCGGCCTCGCGGTTTTTGGCAGAAAACCGTCGGCCCCGGCCCGCAACGCCTCTTCGGCCAGCCCGGGGTCGTCGGTCCCCGAAAGCGCCAGGATCCGGGTCTTCGGGTGGCGCGCCTTGATGTGCCGGATGGCGGCGACCCCGCCCAGGGGCGGCATCGACAGGTCGATGATCGCGACATCGGCGTCGCAGCGGGCCACCAGGTCGGCGGCCTCTTCCACGTACGTCGTCTGGCCGCCGACGGTGAACAGTTCGCCCCATTCGCGGGTGAGCAACAGGGCCAGGCCCTGCGCAAACAGCTCATGATCGTCCACGATCACCACGACGTACGGCGAGCGAGTCATTGCCGCGATGCTAACCCGAACTCTATGGTCAGCTGGGTGAGACCGCTCGATCGAATGGACTTCGACGGCGAGGACTACGGGCTGGCCCGCACCGTCGTCGCGGTACGGGTCGCCGTGGTCATCTCAATCGGCGTGCTGCTGGCGATCGGGCCCCAGTGGGTCCGGCAGCACACCGCGGCCACGGTAGCGGTGTTGGGCGGCGCGATGCTTTACGCGGCCGTGGTGATGGCCTACCCGCAGCTGGAGGTTCGGCGCACCCGGTACGCGTGGCTGGTCACCGGGTTCGACTCGGCTTTCACGCTGGCCCTCATCGCCTTGAGCGGCGGCGTCTACAGCCCAGTGGTCGCCGTGCTGGCGCTGGCCGTCATCGCCTCGGCTGCGCGGCTGTCGTTCAGCGAAACCCTATTGGTCGCAGTACTTTTAGGTGCCGCCCACGTCGCGGTGGCGCTGACGTCGTCGCCCCGACTTCCGGTCACCGCGGCCCCGGCCCTGCAGGCCGGGTGGTCGGCGGTCTATCTGATCTTCGTCGCGATCATCACCGCGGGTCTCTCCGCGCTCGCCGAACGCGAACACCGCTCCCGGGTGCGGGCGTTGGTGGAGGCCGAGGCGGAACACGCAGCCGCCGAAGAGGAACGCGACTTGCGGGCCCGCCTGCTGCGGTCCTACCAGTCGCAACAGGACGGACTTCAGGTGCTGGTGCACGAATTCCGCACTCCCGTCACGTCTTTGGAGGCGCTGACCGAGGCACTGACTTCACGGCAGGCAATGTCGCAGGCCGACCGGGACACCAGTCTGCAGCTGGTGGCCCGCCACGTCCACCACCTGGCCGAGATGCTCGACGCGCTCTCCGACGTCGCGCTGAGTCGCCGCCCGACATTCTCAACGGGCCGGATCCGTCGCGTCGACCTGGCCGACCTCATCGTCGCCGCCGCCGACGCTGTCGGTCTGGCGGCGCCGCGGCTACGGCTGAGCGTCAGCGGCGACGTCGGCGCCGTGGCCGTCAACGCCCAAGGGCTGCGCCGGCTGCTGACCAACCTCCTGGAGAACGCCTCCCGGCACGGCCGGGGTGAACCGGTCGAGGTCACGTGCTCGCGGGAAGGCGGCGAGTTGGTCTGCACGGTGGCCGACCGGGGGCCGGGCATCCCGGCGGACAGCCTGGGCGAGCTGACCACCAAGTACGTCAGCGTCGGCGGCCAACGTGGCACCGCCGGGCTCGGCCTGTGGATTGTGCAGCAGATCGCCGAGGCGATGGGCGGCCGGGTCGACTTCGCCGCGCGCGACGGAGGGGGCCTGGTCGCCACCTTCCGCGCACCGATCGCCTGATCGCGGGTTTCATGCGCTGGCCCGCGCAGGCCAGTGTTTGGCACTCGCGCCTGTGCCGCGCCGCGGCCGCGCTGGTCAGCATGGCCAGATGACCGCACCCACGACCGCGCCCACCCACAAGGGCATCGATCTGAGCGCCCGCGAATTCTGGGCGAAACCCCCGGAAGAGCGCGACGCCGCCTTCGCCGTCCTGCGCGCGGAGAACCCCGTCCCGTGGAGCCGCCCCGCGGAGTCGGATCTGTTGCCTCCCGAGCTCAACACCAGGGGCTTCTGGTCGCTGACCAAACAAGAGGACATCCGGATGGCAAGCCGCCACCCGGAGATCTTCTCCTCGGCGCAGGGCATCACCATGGAGGACTTCGCCCCGGAGGCGGTGGAGATCGCCCAGTCGTTCATCGCCATGGACGCCCCGCGGCACACCCAGCTGCGCGGGATCACGACGGAGGCCTTCAAGCCCAAGAACGTGCGCCGCCTGGAAGGCTGGATTCGCGGCCACGCCCACGACCTGGTCAGCGAAATGGCACACCTGGGTGAGGGCGACTTCGTCCAACTCGTGTCGGTCAAGCTGCCCGGCCGCATCTTCGGCAGCTTCTTCGGCCTGCCCGAAGGCGAACTGCGTGATCAGGCCGTCAGCGCCGCGCAGCGGCTCGTGGGCTGGACAGACCCGAACATCCGCGGCGAGCAGAGCGAACTCGAACTGTTCATGGGCGCCGTGATGGATCTGCACGCGGTGGCGACGGTGTTGATCCCCGAGCGGCGGGCCAACCCCGGCGACGACCTGATGACCTGGATGGTGCAGGCGGAGTTCGACGGCAAGAAGATGACCGACGACGAGCTGAAGGCCTTCTTCGTGTTGATGGGCGTAGCGTCCAACGACACCACGCGACACGCCTCGGCTCACGCCATCGCCGCCCTTTCGAAATTCCCCGACCAGCGCGCGCTGCTCGTCGAGGACGTCGAGGGCCGGGTCGGCACCGCCGTCGAGGAGGTGTTGCGCTGGGGGTCGCCGCTGCTGCACATGCGCCGTACCGCCACCCAGGACATCAACGTGCGCGGCTCGGAGATCAAGGCCGGCGACAAGGTCGTGCTGTGGTACTACTCGGGCAACCGCGACGAGGACGTCTTCGACGACCCCCACTCCTTCAACATCCTGCGAAACCCGAACCCGCACATCGCCTTCGGCGGCGGCGGTCCGCACTTCTGCCTGGGCGCGGCGCTGGCGCGCACCATGCTCAAGGCGTTGCTGACCGAGGTCTACACGCGCATCCCGGACATCTCGGCGCCGGAGCCCAACTACGCCCTGGCCAACTTCATCAACGGTGTCAACAGCCTGCCGGCGACCTGGACGCCCGAGAAGCGCTGATTTCAAGGAGTTTTCGATGAAAACCAAAGCGGCGGTGCTGTGGGGGCTGCACCAGAAGTGGGAGGTCGACGAGGTCGACCTCGACGGGCCCAAGGAGAACGAGGTCCTGATCAAGATGGCCGCCGCCGGGCTGTGCCACTCCGATGACCACCTGATCACCGGGGACATGCCGATGCAGCTACCGGTCGTCGGCGGGCATGAGGGCGCCGGAGTGGTCGTCGATGTCGGCCCGGGCGTGACCGAAGTGGCCGAAGGCGATTCGGTCGCGCTGAGCTTCATCCCCGCTTGCGGCCGCTGCGAACCTTGTTCGCGCGGCATGAGCAACCTGTGCGTGCTCGGCGCCGCCATCATCGCGGGCCCGCAACTCGACGGCACCTTCCGATTCCACGCGAAAGGCCAAGCGCTGGGCCAAATGTGCGTGCTGGGAACGTTCTCCGAATACACGGTGGTGCCACTGGCTTCGGTGATCAAGGTTGACCCATCCACCGCGCTCGACACCGCCGCCCTGGTGGGATGCGGCGTCACCACCGGCTACGGCAGCATGGTGCGCACCGGCGAAGCGCGTGACGGCGACACCGTGGTGGTCATGGGTGTCGGCGGTATCGGCATGAACGCGGTGCAAGGCGCGCGGATCGCGGGTGCGCGCGTGATCGTCGCGCTCGATCCGGTGGAGTACAAGCGCGGCCGTTCCCTGGAGTTCGGCGCCACCCACACCGCGGCGACGGTCGACGAGGCGCGAGCCCTGATCGCCGACCTGACCCGCGGCCAGATGGCTGACGTCTGCGTGGTCAGCACCGATTCGGCGGAGGGGGCATATGTCGCGCAGGCTCTGAGCCTGGTCGGCAAGCGCGGCAGGGTGGTGATGACTGCGATCCCGCATCCGACCGACACATCCGTCGCCATGTCGCTCTTCGATCTGACCCTGTACGAAAAGCAGGTTCGCGGCTCGCTTTTCGGATCGTCCAATCCCCGGCACGACATACCCCGAATGCTCGACCTGTACCGCGCCGGGCGGCTGAAGCTCGACGAGCTCGTCACCCGGGAATACACCCTCGACGAGATCAACACCGGCTACGCCGACCTGCACGCCGGGGTCAATCTCCGCGGACTGATCCGATTCTGACTATGCCATGAGCCTAATCACCATCGTCGTCATTCTCGCTGCGCCCCTGGGCATCCCGGCCGGGGTCAGCGCCGCGCACCACGCCGCCGGCCGATGGAAGAGCTTCGCGCGATGGCGCCGACGGATTACGGCTCGAAGTTAGTGCCGCTCGTCAGCTGCTCCCATTTCGCGATCTCGCCGGCGCGAGCGTCCGCGGCGTAGCGGTAGTAGGCCAGGGCGTCCGGGCCGAGGAGCAGGAATCCCGGGGGCTCGCTTGACGCGACCGCCGCGATGATCGCGGTGGCCGCCTTGGCGGGGTCGCCGGCCTGGTTGCCGTGCATGGTGTCGTTCTCCTTGCGGCGCCGCCCCGCGGTCGCGGCGTAGTCGTCGATGACGGTTGCCGACTGGACGAGCGAGCGCCCGGCGAAATCGGTACGGAACGCACCAGGCTCGACGATGGTCACCGAAATGCCCAGTGGGGCAAGCTCACCGCGCAGGGCGCCACTCATGCCTTCGACGGCTGCCTTGGCGGCCGCGTAGTAGCCGGACCCCACCGGGGTCACCGTTGCGCCGATCGAGGAGATGTTGACGATCGCGCCGCCGCGGCGTGCCCGCATGCCGGGTAGGACGGCCTTGATCATGGCGACGGTCCCGAAGAAGTGCGTGTCGAACAGGGTGCGCACGTCGGCGTCGTCGCCTTCTTCCACGGCGGCGCGGTAGCCGTAGCCGGCGTTGTTGACCAGGACGTCCGGGACGCCGAACCGATCGTGGGCTTCGCGCACCGCCGAGGCGACCTGTGCGGGGTCGGTGACGTCGAGCGTGACGGCGAGCACCCGCTCGGGCGCGGCCAACGCCAGGTCGGCGACCTTCGCGGCGTCGCGCGCGCTGACGACGGCGTTGTGGCCGGCCCCGATGACGGCTTCGGCGAGCGCGCGACCGAGTCCGGTCGAGCAGCCGGTGATGAACCAGGTGGACATACGGACGGCTCCTTAACACCCAGACGAAATGCAGGGCTATGCCGTTGCAATTCTTCTCTTCGATCGCGGAACGTGGGCCTTCATAATCAACTATCGTCCGTCTTGAGCAATTGATCGGCACCGGCGAAGGAAGCAGGCAGTGAGGACGCTAGAGGGCGTTCTGGCCAGGCACCCGTTCTTCCGCGGGATGGACCCGCGCCATGTGCAGTTGGTGGTCGGGTGTGCGGCAAACCTGCGCTTCACCGCGGGCGAGTTGATCTTCCGCGAGGGCCAGCCCGCTGATCACTTCTACCTCATCCGCGCGGGCAGGATCGCGCTCGAAACCCCCGCGCTGGGCCGCGGCAGCTTGACAGTGCAGACGCTCGGAGACGGAGACATCCTCGGCTGGTCGTGGTTGGTGCCGCCGTACAACTGGCGGTTCGATGGGCGCGCGGTCGAGACGACGCGCGCCATCGGTTTCGACGGCAAGTGCCTGCGCGGCAAGTGCGAAGAGGACCACGAACTCGGGTACGAGCTGCAGAAGCGAGTGATCGCGGTTCTCGGCCAGTATCTCGATGCGACGAGGTTCCGGCTCCTGGACATCTATGCCGATGTCGTCGGATAGGGACGGACCGGCTCTCAGCCTTCGAATGCCGGACCGTCGAAGCGGTCACGAGTGATGAATTCCGCGACCGGTCGGCGGCGCAGCCTGGTCGGCTGGCGCACCGGTTTGCCAAGGGGCACAACCGCGGCGAGCGCGTGCAGGTCGGGGATCCCCAGCAGGTGGCGAACCTGGTCCTCGGCCGCGATGGCCATGGTTGTGATGGTGCCGCCGTAGCCCTCGCAGCGGGCGGCCAGCAGGACGTTCCAGATCAGCGGGTAAACGGATGCGCCACCGGCCAGGCCGACGCGGTCCAAGTCCTGGTCGATCGAGGCGACGACGGTCAGGTCGACCGAAACCACAAGGACGACAGGCGCTTTCGCGATCGGCGCGACGAAGGTGTCGGGGATGTCGGTCTGGTCGATGACGTCCTGCGGCACACCGCTGGGATGGATTGAATTCCAAGGGTTTTCACCCGCCTGCAGTTGGGCGAAGTAGCGCCGGGCCGCGGTCACGCCCAGATCGGCGAGGCGGCGACGGGTGTCCGGGTCACGCACCACGGTGATGTGGGCGCCCTGGCGGTTGCCGCCGCTCGGGGCGAACCGGGCGTTGTCGAAGATGCGCCACAACACCTCGTCGGGCAACGGGTCGTCGGTGAAATCGCGCGCCGCGAACGTCGTCCGCATGACGTCGTACAGCTCCATGGCCGCGTCACGCGCTCGCGGAGGCGCGGCGCTCCAGGCGGAAGGTGCGTTTGAATCCGGCCGGCTGCGTCGTCAGGGTCACCTCGACCGCACCGCTGGGAGCGATGACGTAGCGCTCCTCGACGTCGGGCCCGTCCCGCCACCGGCCGACCGGCTGGCGCCCGAGGTCGTCGCGCTCGTGCAGGGCCGGGTCGAACGGGAAAAGAACCGGGTCGTAGGGCGTCACGTCGCCGTCGGGCCGGCCGTTGACCAGGCGGCTGCACTCGACGAACCGGAAGTGGCCGATGTTGTGCGCCGCCCGGTAGGTGCGCTTCACCACCAACGGGGTGTGCCCATCGGCGGGCAATGAGACGTCCTTGCACACGATCGGGTCGAAGACGACGCCGGCGCCGGCTTCGGCCTCGCGGAAGACGCCGAAGTTGCGCGAAAAGCGTTCGGAGAGCGCGAAATCGGATTCCTTGTCGAGAAAGACGGCCAGGCCGATGGCGGTGGCCGCGAAGGGGTGCGGCGAGCGTTTGACCCGCTTGTCGCCGAAGGCGGTGCGCAGCATCCGCGAAACGAGCGGGAAGCTGCCGGCGCCGCCCACGACGTAAATGCCGGCGACTTCCGACCAGGTCACGTCGGTGCCGCCCGGCGCGCGGTTGTGCAGGACGCGTTCGAGCAGCTTCATCGTCTTGTCGACCAGCGGAGCGCAGGCCGCGTAGACGTCGTCGACCGGACACGAGAACGGGGGCCGGTCCGCCCCGTCGACGCCCGAGAGGTCCACCAGGAAGCGGCGCGTCTGCGGACCCACCGCCTCCTTGCGGGCCGCGACCTCCTCCCGCAGCAGGTCGCGGGCGGCGGCGTCTACGCCGGAGAGCCGCGAACCGGCCAGCACGAGGTCGACGATCGCCTCGTCGAAGTCGTCGCCGCCCAGGCGCTGGATGCCCTCACTGATGACGACCTCGTTCGCGTGTCCGGTCATCTTGAGCAAGGAGGCGTCGAAGGTGCCGCCGCCCAGGTCGTAGATGAGGACGTATTCCCGTTTGGCGGTGATGGTGGAGCGGTACCGGTGCGCGTATTCCAGGCTCGCGGCAGACGGCTCGTTGAGTAGCGCGACGACGTGGAAGCCGGCCGCGACGAAGGCGTCCAGTGTCAGCAGGCGCTGGGCGCTCGAGGCGTTGGCCGGCACGCTGATCGCGGCCTCGACGGTTTCTCCGGCGGCGAGGCTGGCGTTGGAGCGGCGCAGCAGGTCGCTCTTCAGCTGGGCCAGAAAGCCGGTAAGCAGGTCCGCCAGTCGATGGCTGCGGCCGGCCAGGCTCACCTCGGTCTGGGGCCCGGCCTCATTGAGCAGACGTTTGAACGATCGCAGGACCGACCACCCCGGGTCGTGGCGGACGGCGGCGGCCTCCGCACCGAACCGCAAGTCCCCGGCGGCGTTGGCCGCGACGATCGACGGCCACGCGTCAACGCCGTCGAACGAGATGACGGGATAGTTGCCTCGGTCGACGGCCGCAACGACAGTGTGTGTGGTGCCAAAGTCGATGCCGACTCTCATCGCGCAATCTTAGGACCGCGCTGGGGAGTTCGACACGACCTTTTCGGTCGGCGCGTCCCATCGTTTTTGCAACTCCCGCTCGGCGGCGGTAGCGACCAGACCCGACGGCGCGAACCGCTTCGACGGCACCGGCTCATCCTCGGTCAGCGGCCTGCCCGCGCCGCGCATCGCGCTCAAGGCGACGACCACCCCGGTGATGACCACGATGACGACGACAAGCGCGAACAGGATGGACAGCGTGCCCTGGACGAAGGTGTTCCTGATGACCTCGTCGAGTTGATGGGCGTTCTTGGCCGAACCGAACGACGTCTTGCCGGCGTTTCTGGCCGCGAGGTATTGGAAGTGCTGCGTCCAATAGCCGACATTGGGATCCGCCGAGAAGATCTTCTGCCACGACGCGGTGAGCGTGACCGCCAAGTCCCACAGCAGCGGAATCCCGGGAATCCATGCCCACTTCAGCAGGCCCTTCTTCACGACGATCACGGTGATCACGGTCAGCGCGACGGCGGCCAGCAGCTGGTTGGCGATGCCGAACAGAGGAAACAGGGTGTTGATGCCGCCCAGCGGATCGGTCACGCCCATCAGCAGGATGCTGCCCCAGGCGGCGGCCACGGCGAGGCTGCAAACCCACACGCCCGGCCGCCAGCTCGGGTTGCGCAGTTTGGTCAGCGGGCCGCCGAGGTTGCCGAGTGCGTCGGACAGCATGAACCGCGCGACGCGGGTGCCCGCGTCGACGGCGGTCAGGATGAACAGCGCCTCGAACATGATCGCGAAGTGATACCAGAACGCCTTGAGACCCACCCCGCCGAAGACGCGTTGCAACACCTCCGACATGCCGACCGCCAGGGTCGGGGCTCCGCCGGTGCGCGACACGATCGACTTTTCTCCCACGCCGGCGGCGGCCCTGGTGAGTTGGTCCGCGGTCACCGGGGTGCCCGACAGGCCGAGCCGATTGACGTAGTCGGCGGCGGTGGCCGCGGTGCCACCCGTTTGCGCGGCCGGGGCGTTGAGGGCGAAGTACAGGTGTTGGTCGAGGATCGCTGCGCTGATCAGGGCCATGACGGCGACGAACGACTCGGTGAGCATGCCGCCGTACCCGATGAACCGCATCTGGCTTTCCTTCTCAAGCAGCTTGGGCGTCGTCCCCGACGAGATCAGCGCGTGGAACCCGGACAGCGCGCCGCACGCGATGGTGATGAACAGGAAGGGGAACAGCGAGCCGGGGAACACCGGTCCGTCGCCGCTGGCGGCGAACCGCGAGATCGCGGGTGCCTGCATGAGCGGGCGGGCCAAGCAGATGCCGACCGCTAGCAGGGCGATGGCGCCGACCTTCATGAATGTGGAGAGGTAATCGCGCGGGGCCAGCAGCAGCCAAACAGGCAGCACCGAAGCCACGAAACCGTAGCCGATGATCAGCCACGACACAGTCACCGGTGAGACGCTCAACCACGTTGCGGCCCAGGGTGTTTCACTGACCCAGTTGCCGGAGGCCACGGCCAGCATCAGCAGCACGAAGCCGATGATCGACACCTCCGCCACTCGCCCCGGCCGCAGGAACCGCAGGTAGCACCCCATGAAGAGGGCGATGGGGATGGTCATGCCGATGGAGAACACGCCCCAGGGGCTTTGGGCCAGCCCGCGCACCACCACCAGCGCCAGCACCGCGATGATGATCACCATGATGACGAACGCCCCGACCAGGGCGGCAGCGCCGCCGGTGGCGCCGAGTTCGTCGCGGGCCATCTGACCCAGGGAACGTCCCCGCCGCCGGGTGGAGATCCACAAGACCAGGTAATCCTGGACCGCGCCGGCGAACACCGCGCCGATGACGATCCAGATAGTGCAGGGCAGGTAGCCCATCTGCGCGGCGAGCACCGGGCCGACGAGTGGTCCGGCTCCGGCGATGGCGGCGAAATGATGACCGAACAACACCCGCCGGTCGGTGGGCACGTAGTCGGTGCCGTCCTCGAACATTTCGGCTGGCGTCGCGTGATCGTCGCGCGGGCGGACGATTTTCATCTCGATCAGCCGGGCGTAGAACCGGAAGCCGATGAGGTACGTACAGATCGCCGCGACCACGAACCAGACCGCGTTCACCGCCTCGCCGCGTGCGAACGCGATGATCGCCCACGCGACCGCACCGATCACGGCGATGGTCCCGAACACGACCTTGTGCCGGACGGTGATGGGGGAGCGGTCCACGATCGCGACGGGCGGCAGCTGCTCGTCGGTGTGGATGTAGCTGACGTCTTCGTCGCGCGCTTTCACTGCCACGGCGGAAACCCTACGCGCGGAAGAAGAACAGCGCTTGACTTAATACAGCGCGCGCACGGCATCGATGGTGTCGGCCTCCGCCGGGCCCTTGTCGTCGCGGTAGCGCACCACCCGGGCGAACCGCAGTGCCACACCGCCGGGGTAGCGGGAGGATTTCTGGACGCCGTCCAACGCCACCTCGACCACCTGCTCGGGCCGCAACCGCACGACGTAACCGTCGGTTCCGCTGACGGCGAGTTCGCTGAACCGCGCGGTCTGCCAGTCCAGCATCGCGTCGGTCATTCCCTTGAATGTCTTTCCCACCATGACGAATTCACCGGTGGCCGGGTCGCGCGCCCCGAGATGGATGTTGGAGAGTTTGCCGCTTCGGCGCCCCGATCCCCATTCCACCGCGAGCACCACCAGGTCCAGCGTGTGCACCGGCTTGACCTTCAGCCAACCGGCCCCGCGCCGGCCCGCCTGATACGGCGCGTCCGGCGCCTTGGCCAGCACGCCTTCGTGGCCGGCGGCCAGCGTCGCGGCCAGGAAGTCCTCGGCGGCCGCGGGCTCGGAGGTCAGCAGCCGATCCACCCGCTGCGCCTCCGGCACCAGCGCGTCCAGGGCGGCCAGCCGCTCGGCGGTCGGCGCGTCGAGCAGGTCATCGCCGTCGCGGTGCAGGACGTCGAAGAAGAACACCGAAAGTGGTTGCGCCGCACGGGCCGCGTCCACGTCGACCGATCGGCCGAACCGCGACGCGGTGACCTGGAAGCGGTGCGGGGACTTGTCGGCCCGCAGCGCGATCGCCTCGCCGTCGGCGATGAGGTCGCGCACCGGCAGGGCCAGCGTCGCCTCCACCACCTCGGGCAGCCGGGCGGTGACGTCGTCGAGGCTTCGGGTGTAAACGGTGACCTCGTCACCGGACCGGTGAATCTGCACCCGGGCGCCGTCCAGCTTCGCCTCGAAAATGGCTGTGCCGCCGTGGCGTTCGAGCGCATCGGGCACCCCGGTGGCGGTCTGAGCCAACATCGGGCCGACCGGCCGGCCGACCCGCAGGGTGAACGCGTCCAGCGCGCCGGTCCCGCCGCCCAGGGCGGCGGCCGCCACGGCCGGCAAGTCCCCGCCCAGCATCGCGGCGCGCTGTACCGACGCGGCGGGGATGTCGGCGGCCCTGGCCACCGCGTCCGCCATGATCCCCGCCAGCGCGCCCTGGCGCAGCTCCCCGCCCAGCAACCGCACCAGGAAGGCCTGCTCGATGTCGGTCGCGGCGGCCAACAGTCCCGCCACGAGTTCGGCGCGCCGCGCCTGCGACCCCTTGCCCGACACCGCCCCGATCTCCGAGAAGCCGGCGTCCACACCGGCCACGGTCAACGTCGGTTGCGACGCCGCCGCCGGCCGCGACCGCAAAGACGCCCAGCCGACCCCGATCTGGCGCTGCCGCAGCTCCCCCGACAGCCAGGAGACCACGGTCGCGACCCCGTCGGGGTCGGGCGCCGCGCGGCGCAACAGGTCGGCGATGTGGGCGACCTTGCTCAGCCGTGACGACGTGCCGCCCACGTCAAGTGAGGTCGTCGCGACGTCGAGAAGGAGCACGAAATCAGCTTGGCACGGCTCTCGGACAAGGCGGGGTCAACCCTGCCAGACGGACACGCTAGCGTGCCTACGTAACGTTACAGATCGCATGGATTCTGACAACCCAAAGGAGAGGCCGGATGGAGATCAACGGGAAGAAGGTCGTCGTCATCGGCGGCGCGTCGGGGATGGGTCGTGCGTCCGCGGAGTTGCTGGCCGAGCGCGGTGCGGACGTCGCGATCTTCGACCGTGAGGGTTCCGACGGGAAAGACGTGGCCGAGGCCATCGGGGGCGCGTTCTACCCGGTCGACGTCACCGACTTCAAGGGCACCGAGGAGACCCTGCAGACCGCCGTCGACAAGCTGGGCGGCCTGCACGTCATCATCACCACCGCCGGCGGCGGCATCGCCAAGCGGACGATGACGAAGTCCGGCCCGCACGACCTCGAATCCTTCCAGTCCGTGATCGACCTCAACCTCATCGCCACTTTCAACATCAGCCGGCTCGCGGCGGCGCACATGGCCAAGAATGAGCCCGAGGACGAAGAGCGCGGCGTGATCATCAACACCGCCTCGATCGCGGCCTTCGAAGGGCAGATCGGGCAGGTCGCCTACACCGCCGCCAAGGCCGGCATCGCCGGCATGTGCCTGACCATGGCCCGCGATCTCGGCTCGCTGGGCATCCGCGTGCTGGCGATCGCGCCCAGCCTGTTCGCCACGGGATTGACGCAGGGCATTCCGGACGAATTCGCCGCGGCACTCACCAAGGACGCGGCCTTCCCCAAGCGTCTCGGCCGGCCGATCGAGTACGCCAAGCTGGTGGCGGCCATCGTGGAGAACCCGATGCTCAACGGCCAGTGCCTGCGCCTGGATGCCGGGCAGCGGTTCGCGCCCAAGTAGCGACCCGCCCGGGCGGCCCTCCTCGCATTAAGTACACTCTTTAGGCAGCCGCCCCGCTTCCCCTCGAAGCGGGGCCGGCTACCCAGCCGGTAGCGAGGAGGGTCCCTCATGGGTATCGCACTGACCGACGACCACCGCGAACTCGCCGAGGTCGCGCGCGGGTTCCTGACCTCGCAGAAGGCCCGCTGGGCGGCGAGGTCCCTGCTCGACGCCGCCGAGGAATCCCGGCCGCCGTTCTGGCAGAACCTGGTCGAGCTGGGCTGGCTCGGCCTGCATGTCGACGAAGAACACGGCGGTTCCGGTTTCGGTCTGCCCGAACTGGTGGTGGTGGTCGAGGAACTCGGCCGCGCCGTCGCGCCCGGGCCGTTCGTGCCGACCGTCATCGCGTCGGCGGTGATCGCCAAAGACGGTAGCGCCGAACAGAAGTCGCGGCTGCTGCCCGGCCTGATCGACGGGACCGTCACCGCGGGCATCGGCCTGGACGGCCGGGTGGAACTCAAGAACGGGATCGCCGACGGTGACGCCGGAATCGTGCTCGGTGCCGGGCTGGCCGAGTTGCTGCTGATCAACGCTGGCGAGGACGTGCTGCTGCTGGAGCGCGATCGCGCCGGCGTGTCGGTCGACGTGCCGAACAACTTCGACCCGACCCGGCGCTCCGGACGGGTCCGCCTGGAGAACGTCAACGTCAGCGCCGACGACGTCCTGGTCGGCGCGCGGGCATCGGCGCTGGCCCGCGCACGGACCCTGCTGGCCGCCGAGGCGGTGGGTGGCGCGGCGGACTGTGTGGATGCCGCCGTGGACTATGCCAAGGTGCGGCAGCAGTTCGGGCGCACCATCGCGACTTTCCAAGCGGTCAAGCATCATTGCGCGAACATGCTGGTGGCATCCGAGTCGGGGGTCGCCGCGGTGTGGGATGCCTCGCGTGCGGCATCCGAGGACGAAAACCAGTTCCAGCTGGCCGCCGCGGTCGCTGCGACCCTGGCGTTCCCCGCCTACGCGCGCAATGCCGAGCTGAACATCCAGGTGCACGGCGGCATCGGTTTCACCTGGGAGCACGACGCGCACCTGCATCTGCGCCGCGCGCTGGTGATCGCGGCGCTGTTCGGCGGTGACGCGCCGGCCCGGGATGTCTTCGAGCGCACGGCCGCAGGCGCCAAGCGGGAGAACAGTTTGGACCTGCCGCCCGAGGCCGAGGAACTGCGCACCCGGATCCATGCCGACGCCGCCGAGATCGCCGCCCTCGACAAAGAGGCGCAACGCGACAAGCTGATCGAGACCGGCTACGTCATGCCGCATTGGCCCAAGCCCTGGGGCCGCGCCGCCGACGCGGTCGAGCAGCTGGTGATCGAGGAGGAGTTCCGCGCGGCCGGCGTCAAGCGGCCCGACTACTCCATCACCGGGTGGGTGATCCTGACCCTGATCCAGCACGGAACCGATTGGCAAATCGAGAGATTCGTGGAGAAGGCGCTGCGCCAAGAGGAGATCTGGTGCCAGTTGTTCTCCGAACCCGAGGCCGGCTCCGACGCCGCATCGGTGAAGACCCGCGCCACGCGGGTGGACGGCGGCTGGAAGATCAACGGGCAGAAGGTCTGGACCAGCGGGGCCCAGTATTGCGCGCGCGGCCTGGCCACCGTGCGCACCGACCCGGAAGCTCCCAAGCACGCCGGCATCACCACCGTCATCATCGACATGAAGGGCCCGGGCGTCGAGGTGCGGCCGTTGCGGCAGATCACCGGCGGCTCGGAATTCAACGAGGTGTTCTTCAACGACGTGTTCGTTCCCGACGAGGACGTCGTCGGTACGCCCAATTCGGGGTGGACGGTCGCCCGCGCGACGCTGGGCAACGAGCGAGTGAGCATCGGTGGCAGCGGATCGTTCTACGAGGGCCTGGCATCCACCCTGGTGCAGCTCGCTGCGCAGCAGTCAGATCGCTTGGCGGGCGCGCCGATTCGGATCGGGTCCTTCCTCGCCGACGATCACGCCCTGCGGCTGCTGAACCTGCGCCGCGCCGCGCGCAGCGTCGAGGGAGCCGGGCCCGGCCCGGAAGGCAACATCACCAAGCTGAAGCTGGCCGAGCACATGGTGGACGGGGCCGCGATCTGGGCGGCGCTGGCGGGCCCGGAGGTCGCACTGATGGACGGGCCCGGTGCGGTGGTGGGCCGGCTGGCGATGGGAGCGCGAGGCATGGCGATCGCCGGCGGCACCTCGGAGGTCACCCGCAATCAGATCGCCGAGCGGATCCTCGGCATGCCGCGCGACCCGCTGATCAACTAAGCCGCCCGGGTCAGGCGGGTGCGAACAACGGCGCCCCGCCGCTGCCCTTTTCCGGCCGGATCGCGACGGTCATGCCGCACCTGACCGAATCGGGTTCGCAGTCAACAATGTTGGCGGCCACCCGCAGGCCCTCTTGTTCGGCGAGCTCGACGATGGCGATCACGTACGGGACGGGAATCTCCGGGTTATACGGGTGGTGGTTGACCGTATAGGTGAACACCGTGCCGCGGCCGGAAACCGGCCGCGCTACCAGTTGGCCGCCGCAAGTGCGGCATTCGCCGGCCGCGGGATGCACCCACCGCGCGCAGGGGTCGCAATATTCGATGAGCAGCGGCTCGTCCGGCACGACGAATACAGTACACTCAATTGATTCGATGCGGGGCTGTGGGCTGACGGGCGGTGTGCATGACGCATTTCGAGAAGGACGCGATTCTCTCCGGCATCGGCATCTCGCGGATCGGTCGCCGCAGTGGCATCCCGGGTCTGGACCTGACCATGGAATCGGTGCGGGCCGCCATCGAGGATGCCGGGCTGGTTCCGTCCGACGTCGACGGCATCGCGACCCTTGGCGACACCCCCGCCGAGGAGGTCAACGCTGGGCTGCGGATCGAGGCGGCGGATTGCGGATCCGGCTTCGGCACCGGCGGCTTGCTCAGCCCGGTGATGTCGGCGTGCCGCGCAGTCGCCGAGCGTCGCGCCCGCCACGTGGTGGTGTACCGGACCATCCAAATGCTCGGGGGCACCGTCCCCGTCAAACCACAGGAGAACGCGCCCGCGCCCCCGCTCGCGCGGATGTTCGAGGCGCCGGAGGGTGCCGAACGGCCGGCCGTCGGCGCGATGGACGACGTCAACGATCTGGTCGCGGCCAACGCCTACTCCGCCGCGAACTGGCTGGCGCTCAATTGCCGGCGTCACATGGAGTTGTACGGGACGACCAAACAACAGCTGGGCTGGGTGGCGCTCAACGGCAGGCGCAACGCCGCGCTGAATCCGCGCGCCGTTTATCGCGATCCGATGACCATGGCCGACTACCTCAGCGCGCGGCCGGTATCCACCCCGTTCGGGCTGCTGGACTGCGACGTGCCGATCGACGGCTCGATCGCGGTGGTGGTCTCGCACGCCGAGTACGCGCGGGATTGCCCGCACCGCGCGGTGGCGGTGGAGGCGATCGGCGGGTCCGACGGCGCCGGCGGCTGGTTCCACCGCGACGACTACCCGAAGATGGCGATGTCTGATGCGGCGGCGCAGATGTGGTCGCGGACCGAGCTGAAGCCGTCCGACCTCAAGGTCGCCGAACTCTATGACGGATTCACCTATCTGACCCTGGCCTGGCTGGAAGCGCTGGGAATCTGCGGCGACGGCGAGGCCGGGCCCTATGTCGAAGGCGGCGCCCGCATCGCCCGCGACGGTGAACTTCCCCTGAACACCTACGGTGGCCAGCTCTCGGCCGGGCGCATGCACGGCTACTGGGCGCTGCACGAGGGCTGCCTGCAGTTGCGTGGCGAGGCGGGGGAGCGGCAGGTGTCGCGGCGTCCGGACGTCGGCGTCGTTTCCGTCGGAGGCGGCCCAGTCGCCGGCTGCATGTTGCTCACATGCTGAAAAGGTTTGCGCCAAAACGCCATTGGGCCTGACATGAGCACTGGTCTCGGGAACAAGCTGGCGTCCAAGGTCGCGCGGGACCTCGAGGCCGAGATCGTCCGCCGCGGCTGGGCCACCGGCGAATCGCTGGGCTCCGAACACGCTCTGCAAGAGCGCTTCGGGGTGAGCCGCTCTGTGCTGCGCGAGGCCGTCCGGCTCGTCGAGCACCACCAGGTGGCCCGGATGCGCCGCGGGCCGGGCGGCGGGCTGATCATCTGTGAGCCCGATGCCGGCCCCGCCACCCGCGCCGTCGTCATCTATCTCGAATACCTCGGCACGACGCTCGGCGACCTCCTCAATGCACGCCTGGTGCTCGAACCGTTGGCGGCCTCGCTGGCCGCCGAGCGGATCGACGAAACGGGCATAGCCCGGCTGCGGGCCGTATTGCGGGGCGAGGAACAGTGGAAGCCCGGGTTGCCGACACCTCGGGACGAGTTCCACATCGCCCTGGCGGAGCAATCGAAAAACCCTGTCCTGCAACTATTCATCGACGTGCTGATGCGGCTCACCACCCGCTACGCCCTGCGGTCGCGGACGGACACCGCCAGCGAGGCCGTCGAGGCGGTCGACCGGATGCACGTCGACCACTCCGAGATCGTCGCCGCCGTCACGTCCGGCGACTCGGCGCGGGCCAAGACGCTCAGTGAACGACACGTCGAGGCCGTGACCGCCTGGCTGCAGCACCATCACCCCGGCAATGCGAGCAGGCGACGCAAGCCGCGGCCCCTCAACATCGAGGTGCCCCGCGGCAAGCTGGCGGAGATGCTGGCAGCCACGATCGGCGACGACATCGCGGCCAGCGGTTGGAAGGTCGGGTCGGTCCTCGGCACCGAGACGGCCCTCCTGGAGCGCTACAGGGTGAGCCGCGCGGTGTTCCGCGAAGCGGTGCGGCTGCTCGAATACCACTCGATCGCGCACATGCGCCGCGGGCCCGGCGGTGGCCTCGTCATCGCCACACCCCAGGCGCAGGCGAGCATCGATACCATCGCGCTGTACCTGCAGTACCGCGATCCCAGCCGCGAGGACTTGCGTTGCGTCCGGGATGCCATCGAGATCGACAACGTCGCCAAGGTGGTGAAGCGGCGCGGCGAATCCGAGGTGGCCGCCTTCCTGTCCGCCCACCGGTCCGAGGTAGACGAAACGCCGGGCGACGTCGCCGACGCCGCCGTCGAGGAGTTCCGATTCCACGTGGGGCTGGCCCAACTGGCGGGCAACTCGCTGCTCGACTTGTTCCTGCGCATCATCGTCGAGTTGTTCCGGCGGCACTGGTCGAGCACCGGGCAGGAGCCGCCCACCTGGGCGGACGTCCTGGCGGTCCACCACGCCCACCTGCGGATCGTGGACGCCATCGAGGCGGGTGACGAGAGCCTGGCCCGATATCGCGTGCGGCGTCATCTAGACGCCGCCGCGTCCTGGTGGCTGTAGGTCGCAGATGTGATCTGCAGCGCGGTATAGCGAAGGCCCGTCGGGGGTACTGGGGAGGGAGGAAGTGACGGCCGGTCCAGCAGGGGGTTGGCGTTAGTGATCGAGAGCGAGAGTGCTGGAGTGACTGCGGGCACCGACATTGGACAACTCGGCTTCGTCCATTCGGCACTCATCTACCAATCCCAGCGGGAGTACCTGGAATTCGTGACGCGCTTCGTCAACGAAGGGCTGGCGACCGACGAGGCGGTCATGGTCGCCGTACCTTCGGACAAGTTGGCGCTACTCCATGACGCGCTGGGCGAGTCTTCGGCCGATGTGCAGATGGTCGACGTCACTGAGGTCGCCCGCAATCCCAGCCGGCTGATGGCGATGGAGGGGGCTTTCGTCGACGATCACCCCGACCGGCGGGTGCGGATCGTCAGTCAGATCGCCTGGCCCGGCCGCACCGAAGAGGAGCTGGTGGCCTGCGTGGAGCACGAGGCACTGGTCAACGGGGCGATGGACGGCTACCAAGTGACCGGTTTGTGCCTCTACGACGGGAGCCGGCTCGGCGACGACGTGCTGGCGGACGCCCGAGCGACACACCCGCTGCTCTGGAGGGGCGACGCGCTGCAACGCAGCGCGGACTACGCGCCCGACGACGCCCTGCAGCGCTGCAACCGACCGCTGCCCGGCAACCCGGGGGCCGTCACCTACGTGGTCAAAAAGTCATCGGACCTCAGCCCCGCGCGTTCATTCGCCACGAATTACGCCGGGTGGATCGGGTTGTCCCAAGACGGGATCGAGGACCTGCAATTGGTGGCCACCGAGCTGGCCAGCAACAGCCTGATGTACACCGAGGGCGCGTGCCAGCTCGCCTTCTGGCGCGACGACGACTACCTGGTGTGTGAGGCGCGAGACACCGGGTGCTTCGAAGATCCGCTGGTCGGGCGAATGGATCCGGGGCCGTGCGGCCCCGCCAGCCGCGGTCTGTACCTGGTCAACGCCATCTCGGACCTGGTCCGCACCCACACCACCGCCAGCGGCACGACGATTCAGGCGTATCTGCGGGTCGATCCGTCGGCTGGGCCCAGGGGGTAACGGAAGCAACCCCCGGGAACCGCCCCCCACATCGCGGTCCCGAGGGTCGCTCGTTACAAACGGTTAGACGCAGATACCAAGCGCGCTAACTACGCAACCTCCGCCGGCGGCCCCGCCGCCGACAAGTCCCCCGCTTCCGGCCGCCGATGAAGCGCATCCTGTCGGTAGGAGCGACATCGCGGCCAACCCGATGGCCGCGGTGGCGACTTTGAGGGTCTTCTTGGTGTCTTTCGCCATCATGATGAGCCTTCTTTCATCACATTCCGAGGGGGAGTAATTGCACATCCGTTCAACGAACGGATGCCCCGACCCCATACCCGGTGCTGGGCGCGAGTAAACCTAAATTCTTCACTAATTTCGAGACGGGTTGACGCGTTATGCCGCTCGGCAGAAACTTGCACGTCAGGGCCGTATACGGCTAATGTCTTCGCTCGTGCGTCTTCACGATCGCGCCTTCAAGAGGGCCGTAGTAGCTAGCACCCGCAGCGGGGTCTGACCTAGACCGACCCCCCGCTGTGGGTCGGAAGCTACTGCCGTCGGTCGCTCCTTTCGACCGAAGAAGACCGGCACATGACCCTTCTTGAGACCCTGCCCGAGCGGCTCGACCCGTCCAGTGACCAGGCCGGCCAGTGCGCCGCGACGGCGTGGTTCGCCCAGCAGTTCGGCGCGCCGTTACCCCGCGGTCTGCGGGAAAAGGCCGACGCGATGTCCTGGGAGCGTTTCGTCGCGACCTACGGTCACTCGGCCGGCCCGATTCGCCTCGGAAATTGGGCGTGCACGGACACCCACCGACGGCGGGGGCCGCAGGCCCGCCACTTCCGGGCCACGATCGCCGTCGGCGACCGCATCGAGACGTCAGCCGCCGCGGCCGGTGGCCCGATCGCGGCGCTCAGCGCGATGCTGCACGAGCGCGGAATCCCGGTGGAGATCCTGAAGTTCCATCAGCTGCGATCGGGCGGGGACACCGCCACCTTCATCTGCGGCAGCAACGGCGCCCGCGAGGAGTGGGCGATGGGCTGGGCCGGCGACCCGACGCAGTCGGCACTGCGCGCGGTGATCGCCTGCGCCAACCGGTTGCTCGCCTGAGGCCTACAGCGGGCGCAGCACGATCGGCATGCCGTCCATCGGTATCGGCATGCCGCCGTAGTCCAAGTGCGGCTGGTAGCCCGGCCGGGCCAGCTCCAGCCGGTAGCGGCGCAGCAGCCGGTGGACGACGGTCTTGACCTCCAGCTGACCGAACACCATGCCGATGCACTTGTGCGCGCCGCCGCCGAACGGCGCGAAGGCGTAGCGGTGCTTCTTGTGCTCGGAGCGGGGCTCGGCGAAGCGCTCGGGATCGAATTTGTCTGGGTCGGTCCACAATTCGGGCAGCCGGTGGTTCATGCCGGGCCAGATGGTGATGTTGGTCCCGGCTGGAATGTAGTGGCCGAGTAACTCGGTGTCGCGAACGGCCTGCCGCATGTTGAACGGCAGCGGCGTCACCATGCGCAGCGACTCGTTCATGATCAGTTCGAGGGTCTCCAGCTTATCCAGCGCCTCGATGTCCAGCGGGCCGTCGCCGAGCCGCGCCGACTCCTCACGGGCCCGCTCCTGCCACTCGGGGTTCGCGGCCATGTTGTAGACCATGGTGGTGGTGGTCGACGTCGATGTGTCGTGGGCGGCCATCATCAAGAAGATCATGTGGTTGACGATGTCTTCGTCGGTGAAGCTGTTGCCGTCGTCGTCCTCGGTGTGGCACAGCACCGTGAGCATGTCATTGCCGGTGGCGTTGCGGCGTTCCTTGACCCGCTCGATGAAGTAGTCCTCGAGGAGCCTGCGGGCCCGCAGCCCGCGCCACCACTTGAACGGCGGAACGGGCTGCCGGACGATCGCGCCGCCCGCGCGCGTCGTGATCGTGAACGCCTGGTTGACCTTGGTCACCAGGTCGTGGTCCGTGCCCGGCTCGTGCCCCATGAACACCAAGGACGCGATATCCAGGGTGAGTTCCTTCATCGCCGGGTGGAACAGGAAGCGCGCGTCGTTGGTGGGCCAGTTGGCGACGATGTCGCTGGCCACCCGGTCGATGTGCTCGACGTAGCCCGTCAACCGGGTGCGGGTGAAGGCCTCTTGCATGATGCGCCGGTGGTACATGTGCTCGTCGAAGTCCAGCATCATCAGGCCGCGGTTGAAGAACGGCCCGATCACCGGGTGCCAGCCCTTCTGCGAGAAGTCCTTGTTCTTGTTCGAGAACACGGCCTGGGTGGCGTCCGGTCCCAGCGCGGTGACCGCCGGCATGATCGGCGAGTCGAGGAAGTGCAGCGGGCCGCGGGTGCGATACAGATGCAGCGCGTAGTCCGGTCCGCCCCGGAACATCTCGATGATGTGCCCGAGGATCGGGAGGCCGGCGTCGCCGAGCACCGGCTTGAGGCCGCTGCCGGCGGGCGGTTCGGCCAGGACCTTGGTTTCCCAGTCGTGGTTGAGCAGACGCCTTTCGACCGCACCCATCCCCGGGATGGTGTTCAGCGTCGGAGTGAACCGGCGCCGCGCCTGGTCCAGCAGGTAATGCGGGGTGCTGATCGTGGCGGTCATAGACGCTCCTTTGCGTTCCCTCCGAGGTGACAGCCGTCACTGTCTTATAACCTTCGGAAAAAACTTGACGGCTGTCAAGTTTGCTTTTTGACCGGCGTGGTGCAAGGTCAGGGAATGAGCAGCCACGCCGCCACTCCGGAGCCGGGCGGGCAACGGCGCGGCGACAAGCAGCGCCAGGCGATCCTGCAGGCGGTGCGGGAACTGCTGCAGGAGAAGCCATTCGCGGAGCTGTCGGTCAGCACCATCAGCCTCCGGGCCGGGGTGGCCCGATCGGGCTTCTATTTCTACTTCGACTCCAAGTACGCCGTACTCGCCCAGCTGATGGCCGAGGCCGCCGAGGAGCTCGAAGAGCTCACGCAGGATTTCGCCCCCCGCCAGCCGGGCGAGTCGCCCGAGCAGTTCGCCGAGCGCATGGTCGGCAGCGCGGCCGCCGTCTATGCGCACAACGACCCGGTGATGACCGCCTGCAACGAGGCCCGCAACACCGACGTCGAGATCCGCAACCTGATGGATCAACAGTTCGAGGTGGTCCTGGGTCAGATCGTCGCGATCGTCGAGGCCGAGATGAAGGCCGGGACCGCCAGCCCGATCAGCGACGACCTGCCGACACTGATTCGCACCCTGGCCGGTACCACCGCGTTGATGCTGACCGGCGATCCCATCCTGGCCGGCCGTGACAGCGATCGCGGCCGGCGCGTGCGCGTGCTGGAGCGGTTATGGCTGCACGCGCTGTGGGGCGGGCGTCCGTAGGGCGTTACCGCCGGTATCGTCACGGCAATGGGGCAGCAGGGGTATTACGCAGGCAAGCGGTGTCTGGTCACCGGCGCGGCCAGCGGCATCGGCCGTGCGACCGCGCTGCGGCTGGCCGCGCAAGGCGCCGAACTCTATCTGACCGACCGTGACCGGGAAGGCCTCGAGCTCACCGTGGCCGACGCCCGCGCGCTGGGCGCTCAGGTGCCCGCACAGCGGGCCCTCGACATCGCCGACTACGACCAGGTGGCGGCGTTCGCCGCCGACATCCATCGCGACCATCCGAGCATGGACGTCGTGCTCAATATCGCCGGCGTGTCCGCCTGGGGCACCGTCGACCGGCTGACGCACGACCAGTGGAGCAAGATGATCGCGATCAACCTGATGGGTCCGATCCACGTCATCGAATCGTTCGTCCCGCCGATGGTGGCCGCCCGCAACGGCGGACACCTGGTCAACGTTTCGTCGGCGGCCGGGTTGGTCGCGCTCCCGTGGCATGCCGCCTACAGCGCCAGCAAGTACGGCCTGCGTGGGCTGTCGGAGGTGCTGCGCTTCGACCTGGCCCGCCACCGGATCGGGGTGTCGGTCGTGGTGCCGGGCGCGGTGAACACCCCCCTGGTGCAAACGGTCGAGATCGCCGGGGTGGACCGCGAAGACCCCAAGGTCGCGCGCTGGGTGAACCGCTTCAGCGGCCACGCCGTCTCGCCGGAGAAGGCGGCCGAGAAGATCCTGGCCGGGGTGGCCAAGAACCGCTACCTGATCTACACGTCGCCGGACATCCGGGCGCTGTACGCGTTCAAGCGGCTGGCCTGGTGGCCCTACAGCGTGGCGATGCGTCAGGTCAATGTCATCTTCACCCGCGCTCTGCGGCCGGCCCCGGCGCCGCTAGTCCGGCATGGCCAGTTCGAGGCGCACTCCGAGCAGCCGGACCGGACGGTCGAGCTCGAATAGGTCCAGGACGCGCAGCGCCGCGGCGACGATGGTGTCGCGATCGGTGGTGGGCGCCTCCAGCTTGCGGATTTTGGTGCGGGTGTAGAACGTCGCGGTGCGCACGGTAACCGCCACCCGCGTCACGATCCGGCCCGACGCCAGCACGTCCGTCAACGCCTGTTCGGCCAGTTGTGTTATGGCCGAATCCATTTCGGTGCGATCGGTGAGGTCGCGCGGGAAGGTGACGACGTGGCTGCGCGAGCGCGGAATCCACGGCTCGGCGTTGACTTGCGCGTCACCGCCGCCCTTGGCGAGCAGCAGCAGCCACAGGCCGGTGCGCGGGCCGAACACCGACGTCAGCAACTCGGCATCACTGTGCGCGAGCTGCCACACCGTCGTGATCCCCAGTGTGGCAAGCTTTTTCGCCGTCTTGGGGCCAACGCCCCACAGTGCGTCGACCGGGCGGTCCGCCATCAGGGTCATCCAGTTCGCGTCGGTGAGCGTGAAGATGCCCGCGGGTTTGGCGAAGCCGGTCGCGATCTTGGCCCGCTGCTTGTTGTCGCTGATTCCGATCGAACAGGACAGCCCGGTTGCCGACGAGATGACCGTGCGAATCTCTTCGGCCACGGCGGCCGGATCGGCCGCCGCGACGCCGACATACGCCTCGTCCCAACCCCACACTTCGACCGGGTGTCCCAAATCGCGCAACAGCCCCATCACCTGTTCGGATGCCGCGTCGTACGCGGCGGCATCCGAGGGCAGAAACGTCGCATCGGGGCAGCGGCGCGCGGCGGCCCGCAACGGCATGCCGGCGTGCACGCCGAACTCGCGGGCCTCGTAGGAGGCGCAGGTGACGACCTTGCGGGGTTCGGACGGGTCGCCGTTGCCGCCGACGATGACCGGCAGCCCGGCCAGTTCGGGGTGGCGGCGCAATTCCACCGACGCCAGAAACTGATCGAGGTCGACGTGCAGGATCCAGGCCGGGCTCATCAGCGGCCGCAGAGCTTGCGCGCCACGCTTTCCCAGGCATCGCCCAGGGTCTGGAGGGTATGGCCGCGGTCGTTGAGCTGATGCTCGACGTAGTTGACGTTGAGCAGAGCGAGCAGGGCATCGGCCTGGGCGTCGAGATCGCCGGTGGTATGAGCCGCCCGGAGCAACACCCGGACGTGGGTGTGGTGCACCAGGACGGGCGCGCTGTAGCGGGTCTGCGGATCGCGGTGGGCTTCCGAGAGCAGTTCGTGATGGGCATGGGCGAAGCAAATCCGCTCCCGGCCGAACGCCACCAGTCGATCGATCGGCGGGGCGTCGGGTCCCAGCGGGGGCGGGCCGAATAGGAAAGCTTGCTGGCTGGCTCGCTCGTCCTCGTCGAGCAGCACCATCATCAACCCGGCACGGCTGCCGAAGCGCCGGAACACCGTACCTTTGCCAACGCCGGCGGCGGCGGCGATGTCGTCCATGGTGACCGCGTCGGCGCCGCGCTCGGCGATCAAGTTTCGGGCAGCCTGGAGTAGGAGTGCCCGGTTGCGCGCCGCGTCGCCCCGCTCCTGGTGCAGCACCTCCGAGGCCCACACGGGCAACGAGTCCAGCCGCTCGCTCATGACTGCACTGTAGCGTCGGCGGAATAAACCGGACCATAGTCCGGTTGGGGCAGGCGAGGATGGAGACCAACAACCGAAGGGAACTGCAACAGTGGCAACCAAAATCTTGGCGTTGGTGGGAAGCCTGCGCGCTGCCTCAGTGAACCGACAGATCGCCGAGCTGGCGGGCGCCGTCGCGCCGGGCGACGTCACCGTCACGATCTTCGAAGGGCTCGGGGAGTTGCCGTTCTACAACGAGGAGATCGACGACGCGATGACTTCCGATGCCCCGCCGTTGGCTCCGGTGACCGCGCTGCGCACCGCGGCGGCCGAGGCAGACGCCGCCCTGGTGGTGACCCCGGAATACAACGGCAGCATCCCGGCCGTCATCAAGAACGCGATCGACTGGCTGTCCCGCCCGTTCGGCGACGGCGCGCTGAAGGGCAAGCCGCTGGCGGTCATCGGGGGCTCCTTCGGCCAGTACGGCGGGGTCTGGGCGCACGACGAAACCCGCAAGTCGTTCGGAATTGCCGGTGCCCGCGTGGTCGAGTCGATCAAGCTCTCGGTGCCGTTCAAAACGTTGGAGGGCAAGGCCCCCGCCGAGCACGCCGAGCTCTCGGGGAACGTACGCGATGTCGTGGGGAAGCTGGTCGCAGAAGTCGACTGATTGGCGGAAGTCAACAAGCCGGTCGCGGGGCGACCAGCGAGGTTATTGTCGCCGGATAGCAGAAGCCGCCAGCCCGGGGGCTGGCGGCTTTGCTGGCGGCGGGCCGGGATGGGTGACCGGGCCAGCGCTGACGGGGAGTTGTCGGTGGCCGGTGATATACCCGTTCGCATGAATGGTTTCGACGAAGAATGTGACCTGCGACACGCCGGGCGCGTGTCGTCCAGAAGGCTTTCGACCAGCGAATTTCAGAAATGTTATTCCGAACATCTTGTATCTCGACATCTTGTCAGCCACTAGGTGTAGTGTTTCGAGCACCGGCAGATCCCAGGTTCACCAGCCCGACCGGGGCCTGGTTCACCACCCGAAATCGGCTCGATAGGTCATTCGACCCCGACGGCCGCAGGACGGGAATCGGAGGACTTGACGGGCCGCTGTAACACAGCGAGGACAGAGTTCGTCGCAGTACCCGAGTAGTTGCCAGACCGTAACAAGTCCCACCTTCCGCAAAGGAGCGGCTTCTATGACCATCACCGTGTACACCAAGCCGGCATGCGTGCAGTGCAGCGCCACGTTCAAGGCCCTGGACAAGCAGGGCATCGGCTACGAGAAGGTCGACATCACGCTGGACAATGAGGCGCGCGACTACGTGATGGCGCTGGGTTACCTGCAGGCACCCGTGGTGGTGGCCGGAAACGACCACTGGTCGGGCTTCCGGCCGGACCGCATCAAGGCCATCGCGGAATCGGCGCTCAGCGCGTAGACGGACGTTAGGTAAGAAGGAGGTTGCGGTGCCATGGATAGCACGCAGCGCAACCTAGGCTTTAGTGGCGACCCGCTTCGCCCGGCTCCGCCGCGCTCGCGATCGCCACTGGTCTATTTCTCCTCGGTGTCGGAGAACACCCACCGCTTCGTAGAGAAGCTGGGTGTTCCCGCCACGCGGATACCGCTGCACGGCCGCATCGAGGTCGACAAGCCGTACGTGCTGATACTGCCCACGTACGGCGGCGGACGGGCCACCCCGGACCTCAACGCCGGTGGCTACGTCCCCAAGCAGGTCATCGCATTCCTGAACAACGAGCACAACCGGTCGTTGATCCGCGGCGTCATCGCCGCGGGCAACAACAACTTCGGCGCCGAGTTTGCCTATGCGGGCAACGTGATCTCACGCAAATGCGGCGTTCCCTACCTTTACCGCTTCGAACTGATGGGGACCCCGGACGACGTGGAAGCCGTCCGCGCGGGTCTTGCCGACTTCTGGAAGGAACAGACGTGCCACCAACCGTCACTGCAGAGCCTGTAACGTCCGGCGCGCACACGTTGCCCGGTGAGACGGACTATCACGCGCTCAACGCGATGCTGAACCTGTACGACGCCGACGGCAGGATTCAGTTCGACAAGGACGTGCTGGCGGCTCGCGAGTACTTCCTGCAGCACGTCAACCAGAACACGGTCTTCTTCCACAATCAGGACGAGAAGCTCGACTACCTGATTCGCGAAAACTATTACGAGCGCGAGGTTCTCGACCAGTACTCGCGCAACTTCGTCAAGGAGCTGCTGGACCGCGCCTACGCCAAGAAGTTCCGGTTCCCGACGTTCCTCGGCGCGTTCAAGTACTACACCTCTTACACGCTGAAGACCTTCGACGGTAAGCGCTACCTGGAGCGCTTCGAGGACCGCGTCGTCATGGTCTCGCTCACCCTTGCGGCCGGTGACACCGCCCTGGCCGAGAAGCTGGTGGATGAGATCATCGACGGCCGGTTCCAGCCGGCCACCCCGACGTTCCTGAACTCGGGCAAGAAGCAGCGCGGCGAGCCGGTGAGCTGCTTCCTGCTGCGCATCGAGGACAACATGGAGTCGATCGGGCGATCGATCAACTCCGCGCTGCAGCTGTCCAAGCGCGGCGGCGGGGTCGCGTTGCTGCTGACCAACATTCGTGAGCACGGCGCGCCGATCAAGAACATCGAGAACCAGTCCTCGGGTGTCATCCCGATCATGAAGCTGCTCGAGGACTCGTTCTCCTACGCCAACCAGCTGGGCGCGCGCCAGGGGGCCGGCGCGGTGTACCTGCACGCGCATCACCCCGACATCTACCGCTTCCTGGACACCAAGCGCGAGAACGCCGACGAGAAGATCCGGATCAAGACGCTGAGCCTGGGCGTGGTGATTCCCGACATCACCTTCGAGCTGGCCAAGAAGAACGAGGACATGTACCTGTTCTCGCCGTACGACGTCGAGCGGGTCTACGGGGTGCCGTTCGCCGACATCTCGGTGACCGAGAAGTACTACGAGATGGTCGACGACGCGCGCATCCGCAAGACGAAGATCAAGGCGCGGGAGTTCTTCCAGACGCTGGCCGAGCTGCAGTTCGAGTCGGGCTACCCCTACATCATGTTCGAGGACACGGTGAACCGGGCCAATCCGATCGAGGGCAAGATCACGCACTCGAACCTGTGCTCGGAGATCCTGCAGGTGTCCACCCCGTCGGAGTTCAACGACGACCTGTCGTATTCCAAAGTAGGCAAGGACATTTCGTGCAACCTCGGGTCGCTGAACATCGCCAAGGCGATGGACTCACCCGACTTCGCGCAGACGATCGAGGTGGCGATCCGCGCGCTGACCGCGGTGAGCGACCAGACGCACATCACGTCGGTGCCCTCGATCGAGCAGGGCAACAACGAATCCCACGCGATCGGGCTGGGACAGATGAACCTGCACGGCTACCTCGCCCGGGAGCGCATCTTCTACGGCTCCGAGGAAGGCATCGACTTCACCAACATCTACTTCTATACGGTGCTCTACCACGCGCTGCGGGCGTCGAACCGCATCGCCATCGAACGCGGCACGGCGTTCGGCGGTTTCGAGCGCTCGAAGTACAAGTCGGGGGAGTTCTTCGACAAGTACACCGAACAGGTGTGGGAGCCGCAGACGGAGAAGGTGCGTCAGCTCTTCGCCGACGCGGACATCCGGATCCCGACCCAGGACGACTGGAAGCGGCTGAAGGAGTCGGTGCAGGAGTACGGCATCTACAACCAGAACCTGCAAGCCGTCCCGCCGACGGGGTCGATCTCCTACATCAACCACTCCACCAGCTCGATCCACCCGATCGCCAGCAAGGTCGAGATCCGCAAGGAAGGCAAGATCGGCCGCGTCTACTACCCGGCGCCCTACATGACCAACGACAACCTGGAGTACTTCCAGGACGCCTACGAGATCGGGTACGAGAAGGTCATCGACACCTACGCCGCGGCCACCCAGCACGTGGACCAGGGGTTGAGCCTGACGCTGTTCTTCAAGGACACCGCCACCACCCGCGACGTGAACAAGGCGCAGATCTACGCCTGGCGCAAGGGCATCAAGACGCTCTACTACATCCGGCTGCGGCAGATGGCCCTAGAGGGCACCGAGGTCGAGGGCTGCGTGTCCTGCATGCTCTGACCGCCGCGGCCGGCGCCTGGCGCGCAGTCTGCCCAGGTCAGCGGCTCACTGCGGCCCCAGAGGGGTATGGTGCTTGACGTGGTGAGAATTCCGCGACCACCCCACCCCAGCGTCAAGCCGCCGGGGGCCAAGGTCGACGCGCGCAGCGAGCGGTGGCGCGAACACCGCAAGAAGGTGCGCGGCGAGATCGTGGATGCGGCGTTTCGCGCCATCGACCGCCTAGGGCCCGAGCTGAGCGTGCGGGAGATCGCCGAGGAGGCCGGCACCGCCAAGCCGAAGATCTACCGGCATTTCCACGACAAGTCCGATCTGTTCCAGGCCATCGGGGAACGGCTGCGCGACATGCTCTGGGCGGCGATCTTCCCGGCCGTCGACCTGAAGACCGATTCGGCGCGCGAAGTGATCCGGCGCGCCGTCGACGAGTACGTCGGCCTCGTCGACCAGCACCCCAACGTGCTGCGGGTCTTCATCCAGGGTCGCTCGGCGGCCAGCCCCCAGATCCTCAACGAGGGCCGCGGGATCACGTTGGCGATGGCCGACCTGTTCGACAATGAGCTGCGTGAGATGGAACTCGACCATGCCGCGTTCGAGCTGGCCGCGCATGCGGCCTTCGGGTCGGCCGCGTCGGCCACCGAGTGGTGGCTGGGGCCGGACCCGCAAAGCCCGCGCCGCATGCCGCACGACCAGTTCGTCGCCCACCTGACAACCATCATGGTGGGGGTCATCGTCGGCACGGCCGAGGTGCTCGGCATCACGCTGGACCCCGACCAGCCGGTTCACAGCGTGGTGCCCAGCAATCCCGCGGCGAGCTGAGGACCTTTGGCACGTTGACATCGTTCCGGCGATCGTCAACACTCGTGCCATTCGATACCCTGGGTACTGGGTATTTCTAACAGAAAGATCGATCCACCGTGACCGACGTTGTGACACACGCCGAACCGACATCCGCACACCAGCCCGTGCACGCGCGCGCCATCATCATCGGGACCGGGTTCTCCGGCCTGGGCATGGCGATCAAGCTTCAGCAGCAGGGCGTGGACTTCGTCATCCTGGAGAAGTTCAACGATGTCGGCGGCACCTGGCGCGACAACAGCTACCCGGGCTGCGCCTGCGACATCCCGTCGCACCTGTATTCGTTCTCATTCGAGCCCAAGCCCGACTGGAAGAACCCCTTCTCCTATCAGCCCGAGATCTGGGACTACCTCAAGGGCGTCACCGAGAAATATGGCCTGCGTCGCTACATCGAGTTCAACTCGCACGTCGACCGGGCCCACTGGGACGACGACGAGCAGCGCTGGCACGTCTTCACCGAAGACGGCCGCGAATTCGTCGGGCAATTCCTGATCTCCGGCGCGGGCGCGCTGCACATCCCGTCCCTGCCCGACATCGAGGGTCGTGACGAATTCCACGGTCCCGCTTTCCATTCCGCGGAATGGGACCACAGCGTCGATCTGACCGGCAAGCGGGTGGCGATGGTCGGAACCGGCGCCAGCGCGATCCAGATCGTGCCGGAGATCGTCGGGCAGGTCGCCGAACTTCAGCTCTACCAACGCACTCCGCCGTGGGTGGTGCCGCGCTCCAACCCCGAGATCCCCGTGGCGCTGCGCCGGGCCATGGCGAACGTCCCGGGCCTGCGGGCGCTGACGCGTCTCGCGATCTACTGGGGGCAGGAGGCGCTGGCCATCGGGATGACCAAGCGCCCCAACGCGCTGAAGTTCATCGAAGCCTACGTGAAATACAACA
Source organism: Mycobacterium sp. E2238 (assembly GCF_001672665.1). NCBI lineage: Bacteria > Bacillati > Actinomycetota > Actinomycetes > Mycobacteriales > Mycobacteriaceae > Mycobacterium > Mycobacterium sp. E2238. Next base: position 71,592 of record NZ_LZKF01000107.1, read on the forward strand.
TCCGCCGGTCGGTCAAGGATCGCGAACTGCGTCGCAAGCTGACCCCGCACTATCGCATCGGCTGCAAGCGAATCCTCAACTCCTCCACCTATTACCGTGCGGTCGCGGACCCGAAGACCGAACTGATCACCGACCACATCGCGCGGATCACGCCCAACGGGATCGTCACCGCCGACGGCAAAGAGCGCGGAGTCGACGTGATCGTCTACGGCACCGGATTCCACGTCACCGACTCCTACACCTACGTCCAGATCAAGGGCCACAACGGTGAGGACCTGGTGGACCGGTGGAACCGGGAGGGCATCGCCGCCCACCACGGCATCACCGTCGCCGACATGCCCAACCTGTTCTTCCTGCTGGGACCGAACACCGGCCTGGGGCACAACTCCGTGGTGTTCATGATCGAGTCCCAGATTCGCTATGTCGCCAGCGCGATCAAGACCTGCGACAAGCTGGACGTGCAGGCGCTGGCGCCGACGCGCGCCGCGCAGGACGCCTTCAACGACCAGTTGCAGCGCAGGCTGGGGCATTCGGTGTGGAACAGCGGTGGTTGCGCCAGCTGGTATCTCGACGAGCACGGCAAGAACACGGTGCTGTGGGGCGGCTACACCTGGGAGTACTGGCGGGACACCCGGAAGATCAAGCCGGAGGAGTACGAGTTCTTCGGCAACGGCTCACGCTCTAGGCGCTCGGCGGCGGCCGCGCAGGGCTGAGCCGCGGTTGTGGCGCGACCGGCTGGGACTAATCGCCAATTTTGTCTTCATTCGCGATGTGAGAGCTCCTAGACTCGATAGGACATGTGCGCCTATCAGGTCGTCGTGGTCGGCACCGATGGCTCGGACTCCTCGCTCCGAGCGGTGGAGCGTGCCGCCGCGACGGCGGCGGATCACGGCGCGACATTGATCGTCGCTACGGCGCATCTCCCAGTCCGCGAGGAGCGCGGCCGCTATGCCATCCCGCCGGGCAGCGACCACGGCCAGGACTACCGGACGCTGGGCCAGGCCCCCTTCTATGCGATCCTGCAGAACGCCAGGGAGCGGGCGCACCAGGCCGGGGCCAAGAACGTGGAGGAGAGGGCGATCGTGGGTCCCCCCATCAACGCGCTGGTGCAGCTCGCCGAGGAGGTCAATGCCGACCTGCTGGTCGTCGGCAACGTGGGGCTCAGCAGTGTCGCGGGGCGGCTGCTGGGATCAGTCCCATCCGAAGTCTCCCGCAGGGCCAAGACCGACGTTCTGATCGTCCACACATCCGGCTGATGGGCGAACCCGTGGCCGCCGCCTAAGCGTCGGCCGAAGCGGTTGGGGCGCTGTGCCATTCGCTTGACTCCGAGCCTTTTGCGAAGGACCGAAGGTTTATGCGCACAATGAAATCCATGACCCGGTCGGAGACGAGCCGGCTGATGCGCACCAGGATCGCGGCGTCGCGTCCGATGGTGTAGCGGGTGCGTGGGCGAGATGCGGTCGCGGCCTTGACGATCACTTTGGCGGCGTGTTCGGCCGAGACGCCGTCCCTGCCGAACGATCGGGCCTGGGCCGTGACGGCTGCTGCGAGCGCGTCGTAGCGTGCGAGCTGGGCAGGGGTCGTGTTTGTCATCAGTGCCTCCGCGGTGGCGATTCCCCGCTCGGCCATTTCGGTTTTGACCGCGCCGGGTTCGACGACGACGACCTTGATCCCGAGATCGCCGACCTCCCGGCGCAGGGCGTCGCTGACCGCCTCTAGCGCGAACTTCGAACCGGCATATGCGCCATAGGTCGGCAAGACGACCTTCCCGCCGACGGAACTTATGTTCACGACAGTGCCTTTGCTGCGTAACAGGGCCGGCAGCAGCGCCTGGGTCATCGCGATGTGTCCGAACAGGTTGACCTCAAACTGCTTGCGCCACTGAGCCATCGGCAGCGTCTCCACCGGCGCATTGATCGCGATTCCGGTGTTGTTGATCAGCGCGCGAAGGGGGCGACGCAGAGGGTCATTCGCAACGCGCTCGGCGATTGCGGCCACGTCCGACTCGACGGTGATGTCCAGGATGTGCGGCTCGATGCGCTCGGCCCGCAGCGCGTCGGCGTCGACATCGCGGCGTACACCGGCGAGTACGTGAAAACCATTGCGGGCCAATAACTTTGCGGTAGCGGCGCCCATGCCAGTCGAGGCGCCGGTCACGACGATCAGCTGATGACGGTCGGTGGAATGCGGGGAAGTCATGACGGTCTCCATTCGGCATCCGAGCCTTTGAGTTGACGTTGTCAACTGAACCTATCTGGTTGAGTTGACGGTGTCAACTGAAAATCCGGCTTATGCTCGGCGGGTGGCGACACGAGCGGAGACGGCCGCGGCAACACGCCGCTCGTTGCTCGAGGCCGCCGGGGCATTGCTCGACCTCGGCGGCGTCGAAGCCGTCACGCTGCGGGAGGTGGGCGCGCGGGCCGGGGTTTCCCGCTCGGCGGCGTATCGCCACTTCGCCGATAAGGAATCGCTGCTCGCAGTACTGGCCACCAACGCATTGAGCGAATTGGGCGACTTGCTACAGGCTTTGGTCGATAGCGACGATCCGCCCGAAGAGTCCTTGCGCTCAGGTCTGCTTGCGCTGATCGAGCTGGGCCGCATGCGACCGCACTTGTACCGGCTGATGTTCACCCCGCCGCCGGGGGATCCGACCGAAGCGATGCGGGTGGCCGAACGGGCGCAGGATCTGTTTCTCGACATCGTTGGTCGTATCACGGGTCCTGAGCAGGCGCGGCGCTATGGGGCGCTGCTGTTGACCAGTGCCCACGGGATCACGGGTTTGGACTTGAGCGGCCACATGGATTTAGACAAGTGGCACACCAGCGCCGAAGAGCTTGTAGACACACTGATCTCGGTGTTACCGAAATCCAAATAGTTCAGCCGCTCAGCAGGTCGGCGAAAGCCTGCGCGGCGGCGTGGACGCCGGCGTCGTCGTTGGTGGCGACCAGATCCAGCAGCAGGCCGCGGATGACGGCCAACCCGAGGCGGGCCAGCGCGGGGTCCGAATCGACGTCCAGCGCCCCGATCTCGGCGAGCCACCCATCGACCGCACCGGGAACCATTCGGGCGAAAGGCTTTTCGCCCTGGGCGGCGCGGGCGTAGCACTCGAAGAAGAGGCGTTCGGCCTGGCGCAGCTCGGGACGGCGGACGTCGGCCCACATGGCGGCGAAACCCTCAGCCGGTGTCGTTGGCAGGGTGGCCAGCACGCCCATCTGGCGGTGCTCCACCTCCTCGACGACGGCCAGCAACAAATCCTCTCGAGACCCGAAGTGATGCAACAGCATTCGATGGCTGGTGCCCACCGCGGCGGCAACGTCGCGCAGCGATCGGTCGCCGACGCCGCCCGCCGCGAACTCGGTGACGAGCGCGTCGAGGAGCTGCCGGCGCCTTTCGGAGTCAGGAGTGCGCGCCATCGGCACGGCTGAGTTGCTCAGACCGGGCCTTGAGTCCTTGCGCCTCGAGTTCCAAAAATCGCTTGGTCTTGTTGAGCATCAGCCGTCCGACCAGCGCTCCGAGCAGACCGCGCTGATCCAGTTGCTGGCGCACCAGAGTGCGGCCGCCCGGTTGCGGGATCACGTCGTGCCGAGCGCTCACCCGCACGCCCGGGGAGCGTTGCACCCAGGTCCAGGACGAGCCCGGGTCGATCTCGGTGACCTTCCAGACCAGCTTCGACATGCCGGGCTGCTTGATGGTGAACCGCTTGCCGACCGCGAGCGCGGGGCCGTCCCGTCCCACCAGCGACGTCACCGACGCGGTCCACTCGGGCCAGCGCTCCACCTCGCTGAAGACATTCCACACCAGCTGCGGCGACGCATCGATCTCGACACTGTCTTCGGTAAACATGTACCAAATGGTACATCGGGTGGACGCCGCTGGGTAGGGGGCCGAAGAGCCGCGGCGGCCGCGCAATACTGGGAGGTAGCGCAATTGAATGCGGGGGTGGGTCCGCGACACGCAAACACAAGTTCTTGTGTTCCGCTCCGTTGTCGTACCCCAGGGGTAGTGTTTGGAGCCTGACGTCCCTCAGGCAAAACGGCGGGTGAAGTGGGGTTCTGGTGACCGAAAACATGAAGCTGATTGACCGCGTTTCGGCGATCAACTGGAACCGGCTGCAGGACGAGAAGGACGCCGAGGTCTGGGACCGGCTGACCGGAAACTTCTGGCTGCCCGAGAAGGTGCCGGTGTCCAACGACCTCCCGTCCTGGGCGACGCTGACCGCCGGGGAGAAACAGCTGACGATGCGGGTGTTCACCGGGCTGACCCTGCTGGACACGATCCAGGGCACGGTCGGCGCGGTCAGCCTCATCCCGGACGCGCTGACGCCGCACGAGGAAGCCGTCTACACCAACATCGCGTTCATGGAGTCGGTGCATGCGCGCAGCTACAGCAACATCTTCTCCACCCTGTGCTCGACCGCCGAGATCGACGACGCCTTCCGCTGGTCGGAGGAGAACCCCAACCTGCAGCGCAAGGCCGAGATCGTCATGCAGTACTACAAGGGCGACGAGCCGCTGAAGCGCAAGGTGGCCTCCACGCTGCTGGAAAGCTTCCTCTTCTACTCCGGCTTCTACCTGCCGATGTACTGGTCGAGCCGGGCCAAGCTGACCAACACCGCCGACATGATCCGCCTGATCATCCGCGACGAGGCCGTGCACGGGTATTACATCGGCTACAAGTACCAGCGTGGGCTGGCGCTGGTCGACGAGGCCAAGCGCGCCGAGCTCAAGGACTACACCTACGAGCTGCTGTTCGAGCTCTACGACAACGAGGTGGAGTACACCCAGGACCTCTACGACGAGGTCGGGCTGACCGAGGACGTCAAGAAGTTCCTGCGCTACAACGCCAACAAGGCGCTGATGAACCTCGGTTACGAGGCGCTGTTCCCGCGGGACGAGACCGACGTCAACCCGGCGATCCTGTCGGCGCTATCCCCCAACGCCGACGAGAACCACGACTTCTTCTCCGGCTCGGGCTCGTCGTACGTGATCGGCAAGGCCGTCGTCACCGAGGACGAGGACTGGGACTTCTAAATCCGGCGCTCCTGCGGCTTTAGCCAGGCGGGGGCGGCACGACGGGTCGGCACGTGTTGGCCCCCGGGTCCCACCAGTTGCCGGCACCGCAATCGGGAGGCGGCGGCGTCCCTACCGGTTGGCAGGCGTTGGCTCCCGGGTTCCACCAGTTGCCGGGGCCGCAATCTGGCGGTGGGGTCCCCAGCGGTTGGCAGGCGTTGGCTCCCGGGTTCCACCAGTTGCCGGGGCCGCAATCTGGCGGTGGGGTCCCTAGAGGTTGGCAGGCGTTGGCTCCTGGGTTCCACCAGTTGCCGGGGCCGCAATCCGGGGGTTGAGCCGAGCTAATCCCCGGAGACACCGCTGTCACGTACGTCATGGGCGCTAGAGCCATCATGACGACGCCCGCCGCGCGGCGAACAAGCATGCTCATGTAAGACCTCCCATCAGGAAACCTGCAGGATCTAGAGATTGACCTTGACCTCGGGTCTTAAACAGTCGAATCGCTTTGGGCGCCGCCTGGCGACCTGCACCGAAGGGTTTCAGGCAAAGGCTCGTCGCCTGAACGTGCTCTTCGATTGAGAATCGGGCCGGCCGCACACGTCGGGGGGGAGGGACTGGGGCCGGCCCGATCGTCTATTCAGACACCGGCTGGGCCGATTTTCTTCCCGCAGGATTCTTCGCGCCCCACGCGGGCGGCGGCACCCACGCCTGCAATACTTTGCGGCCGATCAACTGGCAGCCGTGGGTATGCGCTAATTGCTTTGCGGCCCTTGTGAATTCCTGATTGCTTACCACGATGCTCCTGCCGCAGCCATGGTGGCGGGCGCCGGAGACGACCTGCTGGACGGCGGCGACGCCCACCGCTTTGCCGTAGCGCTTGCACTGGACCGCCACCGAGTGGCCGTCCTTTTCCGCGATCAGGTCGACGCCGTAGTCGCCGACCGGCGGCGTGAACGTCACCCGCCAGCCCGCGCGGCGCAGGCGGGCGGCCACATAGCCCTCGAACTCGACCCCGTCCATGGCGTCGACCGCCTCGAATCGGGCCCGCCCGCCGCGCGGCCATTGACGGTTGGTTGACCAGCCGACCAGCACCTCGAGCAGCAGCATGACATAGAACGCCACCAGCCCCATCCCGGGGCTGCGGTCGAGGACGCCGACGAACAGCCCGCAGGCAAGCGGGAGGACGACGAGCGCCTTGAGCACGCCTCGATGGTAGGGACCGGCAACGACAAACTGGACCTTTACCGCGAGCGCCACGCCCGACCCCGACGTGTTCGGGCAATGAACGGCATGTGAATTGTGGGCACGGAGCGACGGCTCGCTAGCGCCGGTGATGCCCCTGCCCTGACACTGTTCTGGTGACGAAACCCGCATCCTCCGAGAAGGATCACCGCCACCATTTCTGCCGCTCAGTGATCCAGTGGCTGCAGGTCGGCTACCCGAACGGCGTCCCCGGCCCGGACCGCGTGCCGCTGATGGCATTGCTGCGCAGCACACCGCTGACCGAAGACCAGATCCGCGAGGTGGTGCGCCACATCACCGCGAAGGAAGGCTCTCCGGAGACGATCGATCACCCGATCGACCGCGACGAAATCGCGGAGTTCATCTCCGACATGACGCAGTTCGACGCCGGCAAGGAAAACATCATCCGGGTGGCCGCCACGCTGGCCGCGGCCGGATGGCCACTGGCCGGCATCGACGTCAGCGAGGTCGTTCCCGACGACGAGCACGCGGAGGCGGCCGAAGTCATCGCCCGCGACTGCGCGCCCGAAGAACCGTCAGAGGTCGCCTCATAGCTTCGAGATGTCGATGACGAAGCGGTAGCGAACGTCGCTCGCCAGGACGCGCTCGTAGGCCTCGTTGATGTAATCCGGTTCGATCAGCTCGATTTCGGGCGTCACGTCGTGTTCGGCGCAGAAGTCCAGCATCTCCTGGGTTTCGGCGATCCCGCCGATGTTCGACCCGGAGAGGCTGCGCCGCGCCAGCGCCAGCGGGAACGCGCCCACCTCCATGGGGTGCTCGGGAATGCCCAACTCGACGAGGGTGCCGTCGACGTCGAGCAGGTTGAGGTAATCGTTGAGTTTCAGGTTCGCCGAGACGGTGTTCAGGATCAGGTCGAAGCTGCCGCGCAACTTCTTGAAGGTGTCGGGGTCGGCGGTGGCGTAGTAGTGCTTGGCGCCCAGCCGCAGGCCGTCCTCCATCTTCTTCAGCGACTGCGACAGCACCGTCACCTCGGCGCCCATCGCCGCGCCCAGCTTGACTCCCATGTGCCCCAGGCCGCCGAGGCCGATGATCGCGAGTCGCGTGCCCTCGCCGGCCTTCCAGTGGCGCAGCGGCGAGAACAGCGTGATGCCCGCGCACAGCAAAGGTGCCGCCTTGTCCAGCGGCAGTGAGTCGGGGATGCGCACCACGAAGTTCTCGTCGACGACGACACCCTGGCTGTAGCCGCCCTGGGTGGACGTGCCGTCTTTGTCGATGGAGTTGTAGGTGAAGGTCGCGCCCGGCTTGCAGTACTGCTCGAGGCCGGCCTTGCAACTGCTGCACTGGCCGCAGGAGTTCACCATGCAGCCCACACCGACATGGTCGCCGACCTTGTACTTGCTGACCTCGGAGCCGACCGCGGAGACGACGCCGGCGATCTCGTGGCCGGGCACCACCGGGTAATTCGGCGTGCCCCACTCGGCCTTGACGGTGTGGATGTCGGAGTGGCAGATCCCGGCGAACTTGATGTCGATCGCTACGTCGTGCGGGCCGGGGTCACGGCGCTCGATGGTGGTCTTGGTCAACGGTTCGGTCGCCGAGGTTGCGGCGTAAGCCGAAACAGTGCTCATGGATATATCCCTCTTCAATGTGGTCGCGTCTGCAAAAAGTTTAGCTAAGGTAATGGTCCCGGGCCACCGGAGGCCGCTCGGTATCACCTTAGGACCGCGGATACCCGCGCGCCCGCGCGCTAATTGATGGGGGCGTTGACCAGGCGGAGGTCGTCGACGATGCCGCGGGCCGCGACCAAGCCCTCGCCGGTCTGCCACAGCTCGTCGTTGACGACGTAGACGCGGTTGTCGTGGTTGGCGGACAGCTTGCGCCACGGGTTGCTGTCCAGCACGGTCGCGGCGCGCTGGGCGGCCGCCGGTGACGCACACGACACGTAGACGACGTCGGCGTCGGCGGCGGACAGGTCCGGGTTCTTGGCCAGGTCGTCGTCGGTGGCGCGGATCTCGATGTACGGCTTGTCGGTGAACCGTTGGGCCGCCGGTCGGTCCACCCCGACGGCGCCCAGGACGCTGGCCGGGAAGTTGTTGGTGCCGTAGACACGGATCGTGTCGGTGGTCAGCTGCACGATGGACGCCTGAAAGTGGGACGCGTCATGCCTGGCGCCGACGTCGCTGGCCCGCTGCGAAAAGCCGTTGAGCAGCGCGTCCATCGCGGCCCCGCGCCCCGTCGCGGCGCCCACGCCGCGCAGGTTCTCTTCCCAGGCGGAACCGGGGGCGGCGGTGAACACCGTCGGGGCGATCGCGGCCAGCTGCGGATAGAGCTTGGGCGTCAACCCCTGCGAGCCCAGGATGAGGTCGGGATGGGTCGCCCCGATTGCGGCCAGGTCCGGGTTGCTGCGGGTCCCGACGCCGGGCACGCCGTGCACCGCGCTGCCCAGGTAGGCGGGCTGGCTCGACGATCCGTCCGGCAGCGCGGCGGCGACCACCCGCGATTGCAGCCCGAGCGCGCACAGGGCGTCGAGCTGATCGCCGGAGAGCACCACGATGCGCTGAGGCTCGGCGGGCACCTGCACCACGTCCGGGTTGACCCCGGCGGCGTTGTGGGCCTGCCGCGTCTTCGGTCCCGGATCGGCGGCCGCGGCATCCCGTGCACACGACTCGTCGGGGCGGCGGTCGTTTCCGAGCACGCCGACCCCGGCGATCTGGGTGGTCGGGGTGACCAGCGTCGGAGTTGGCGCCTTGGTTCCGGGCTTGCCGGATCCGCAGCCACTGCATGCGACGGCGACCGCCACCGCCAGCGCGGCGGCCGCGCGCAGGGACGCGGGTCGGGTCACGCCGAAAAGCACGCGTCAGACGCTAACACCCGCCGGCTCGCAGCCCGGCACTCCGAACCGACACGCCGCACCGCCGAGCCGTTTACGACAGTTTGTAGGACCAGCCCTGACGTCGGCATGATCGACGGTTAAGATTCATGTCAGCTCTGTTTTTGGGCCCCTGTCCTACTGTTTGGAGAAGCTGTTGACAGCCGAAGCGCCCCCCTTGGGAGAACTCGAGGCCGTTCGTCCGTACCCAGACCGGACCGGCCCCAAAGGGAACCTCGTCTACAAACTGATCACCACGACCGATCACAAGATGATCGGCATCATGTACACGGTCACCTGCTTCGTCTTCTTCTTCATCGGCGGACTGATGGCCCTGTTGATGCGCACCGAACTGGCCGCGCCGGGACTGCAGTTCCTGTCGAATGAGCAGTACAACCAGCTGTTCACGATGCACGGCACGATCATGCTGCTGCTGTACGCGACGCCGGTCGTGTTCGGGTTCGCCAACCTGGTGCTGCCGCTGCAGATCGGCGCTCCCGACGTGGCTTTCCCGCGGCTGAACGCCTTCTCGTTCTGGCTTTTCCTGTTCGGCGGTCTGACCGCGTCGGCCGGATTCATCGTCCCGGGCGGGGCCGCCGACTTCGGCTGGACGGCCTACACGCCGCTGTCCGACGCCGTCCACTCGCCCGGCGCCGGGGGAGACCTGTGGATCACGGGCCTGATCGTCGCCGGTCTGGGCACCATCCTGGGTGCAGTCAACATGATCACCACCGTGGTGTGCATGCGCGCGCCCGGCATGACGATGTTCCGGATGCCGATCTTCACCTGGAACATCCTCGTGACGTCGATCCTGATCCTGATCGCGTTCCCGATCCTGACCGCCGCGCTGTTCGGGCTGGCCGCCGATCGACATCTAGGGGCCCACGTCTACGACGCGGCCAACGGCGGGGTGCTGCTGTGGCAACACCTGTTCTGGTTCTTCGGCCATCCCGAGGTGTACATCATCGCCTTGCCGTTCTTCGGGATCATCACCGAGATCATCCCGGTGTTCTCCCGCAAGCCGGTCTTCGGTTACACGACCCTGGTTTACGCGACGCTGTCGATCGCCGCGTTGTCCGTCGCGGTGTGGGCGCACCACATGTTCGCCACCGGAGCCGTTCTGCTGCCGTTCTTTTCGTTCATGACGTATCTGATCGCGGTGCCCACCGGGATCAAGTTCTTCAACTGGATCGGCACGATGTGGAAGGGGCAACTCACTTTTGAGACCCCGATGCTGTTCTCGGTGGGCTTCCTGGTGACCTTCCTGCTGGGCGGCCTGACCGGCGTGATGCTGGCCAGCCCCCCGCTGGACTTCCACGTCACCGACACCTACTTCGTAGTCGCGCACTTCCACTACGTGCTGTTCGGCACGATCGTGTTCGCCACGTTCGCCGGCGTCTACTTCTGGTTCCCCAAGATGACGGGCCGGCTGCTCGACGAGCGGCTGGGCAAGCTGCACTTCTGGCTGACCTTCATCGGCTTCCACACCACCTTCCTGGTGCAGCACTGGCTCGGCGACATGGGCATGCCGCGCCGCTACGCCGACTACCTGCCCTCGGACGGCTTCCAGCCGTACAACGTCGCCTCGACGGTCGGCGCCTTCATCCTGGGCGCGTCGATGTTCCCGTTCGTCTGGAACGTGTTCAAGAGCTGGCGCTACGGCGAGGTGGTGACCGTCGACGACCCGTGGGGCTACGGCAACTCGCTGGAGTGGGCGACCAGTTGCCCGCCGCCGCGGCACAACTTCACCGAACTGCCCCGGATCCGTTCCGAGCGACCGGCTTTCGAGCTGCATTACCCGCACATGGTGGAGCGGCTGCGCGCCGAGGCGCACGTCGGACGCCACGCCACGGCTCTCGAATCGCCGAAGGGATTCGGTCCACGGACCGAGCCCGATCGCTCGACCCCTGAGCAGTAGCGGCTGAGTCGGGGGTGAGCACACCACCGAAGGTGTCGGTGTTGATCACCGTCACCGGAGTGGACCAACCGGGCGTCACCTCGGCCCTCTTCGAGGCGCTCTCCGGGCACGGCGTCGAGCTGCTCAACGTCGAACAGGTGGTGATTCGGCACCGACTGACCCTGGGCGTGCTGGTGTGTTGCCCCGCGGATGTCGCCGACGGCCCCGACTTGCGCCGTGACGTCGAGTCGGCCATCCGCGGGGTGGGCCTCGACGTCACCATCGAACACAGCGACGACGTGGAGATCATCCGGGAGCCGTCGACCCACACCATTTTCGTGCTGGGCCGGCCCATCACCGCCGGTGCGTTCGGCGAGGTGGCCCGGGCGGTGGCCGGCCTGGGGGTCAACATCGACCTCATCCGCGGCGTCTCCGACTACCCGGTTACCGGCCTCGAGCTCAGGGTCTCCGTGCCGCCGGGATCGGACGCCGCGCTCCGGACGGCCCTCAACCAGGTGTCCGCCGAGAAGCGTATCGACGTGGCCGTCGAGGACTACACCCTCGAGCGGCGGGCCAAGCGGCTGATCGTGTTCGACGTGGACTCGACGCTGGTACAGGGCGAGGTGATCGAGATGCTGGCCGCCCGGGCGGGCGCCGAAGGGAAGGTCGCCGCTATCACCGACGCGGCCATGCGGGGCGAGCTGGACTTCGCGCAGTCCCTCGAACAACGGGTGGCCACCCTGGCGGGCCTGCCCGCCACCGTGATCGACGAGGTCGCCAGTCAGTTGGAGCTGATGCCCGGCGCCCGGACCACGCTGCGGACGTTGCGGCGCTTGGGTTTTCACTGCGGTGTCGTGTCCGGCGGCTTCCGGGGGATCATCGAGCCGTTGGCCGAGGAGCTGATGCTGGACTACGTCGCCGCCAACGAGCTGGAGATCGTCGACGGCAAACTCACCGGGCGGGTCGCCGGCCCCATCGTCGACCGTGCCGGCAAGGCGGCGGCGCTGCGGGACTTCGCGGAGCGGGTCGGGGTCCCGATGGCGCAGACCGTGGCCGTCGGCGACGGCGCCAACGACATCGACATGCTGGCCGCGGCCGGGTTGGGGGTGGCGTTCAACGCCAAGCCGGCGTTGCGTGAGGTGGCCGACGCTTCGCTGAGCCACCCGTACCTGGACACGGTGCTCTTCCTGCTGGGCGTCACCCGCGGGGAAATCGAGGCCGCCGACGCGGTGGACGGCGAGGTCCGCAGGGTGGAGATCCCGCCCGACGCGTAGCGGCCCCGGTACGGCACGATGAGCGGGTGCCCGAAAACGGAAGTGAGGCAGCCGACCCCGATCTGCTGATCGACTTCAGGAACGTGTCGCTGCGGCGCGGCGGCCACACCCTCGTCGGGCCAGTGGATTGGGCGGTCGAACTCGACGAGCGCTGGGTCATCGTCGGCCCCAACGGGGCCGGCAAGACGTCGCTGCTGCGGATTGCCGCGGCGGCCGAGCACCCCTCGTCGGGGGTGGCCTTCGTCCTCGGCGAGCGGCTGGGCCGGGTCGACATGTCGGAGTTGCGCTCCCGGATCGGCCTCAGCTCCTCGGCCCTGGCGCAGCGGGTGCCCACCGACGAGGTCGTGCGCGACCTGGTGGTCTCGGCCGGCTACGCGGTGCTGGGCCGCTGGCGGGAGCGCTACGAGGACGTCGACTACCGCCGGGCCGTCGACATGCTGGAGAGCCTGGGCGCCGAGCACCTCGCGGACCGCAGCTACGGAACGCTGTCGGAGGGCGAGCGCAAGCGAGTGTTGATCGCCCGCGCTTTGATGACCGATCCGGAGCTGCTGCTGCTCGACGAACCGGCCGCCGGTCTGGACCTGGGTGGGCGCGAGGAGTTGGTGGCGCGGCTGGCCGACCTCGCGGCCGACCCCGACGCGCCCGCGCTGGTGCTGGTCACCCACCACGTCGAGGAGATTCCGCCCGGCTTCAGCCACTGCATGCTGCTGTCGGAAGGGGCGGTGGTCGCCGCCGGGTTGCTCACCGACGTGCTGACGGCCGAGAACCTGTCCACCGCATTCGGGCAGTCGATAGCCCTCGATGTCGTCGACGGGCGCTACTTCGCCCGCCGCGTCCGCACCCGCGCAGCCCACCGGAGGCAGCTATGACGTCACCGAACGAAGAAGCCCCACTGGTGCCGCGGCCGGCGGCGACCGTGATGCTGGTCCGCGACGACCCGGGCGGTATCGCCGTCTTCCTGATGCGCCGGCACGCCAAGATGGAGTTCGCGGCCGGGACGATGGTTTTCCCCGGCGGTGGCGTCGATGACCGCGACCGCAACGCCGACATCGCGTGGGCCGGGCCGCCGCCACAGTGGTGGGCGCAGCGGTTCGGCATCGAGCCCGACCTGGCCGAAGCGCTGGTCTGCGCGGCGGCCCGGGAGACGTTCGAGGAGTCGGGGGTGCTGTTCGCGGGGCCGGCCGGCGACCCGGACGGGATCGTCGGCGACGCCTCGTTGTACGCCGACGCCCGCCGCGCGCTCGCCGACGGCACGTTGTCGTTCGCGGATTTCCTGCGCCGGGAGAACCTCGAGCTGCGTGCCGACCTGCTCCGGCCGTGGGCCAACTGGGTCACCCCCGAAGCCGAGCGCACGCGCCGCTATGACACCTACTTCTTTGTGGGCGCCCTGCCGCACGGGCAGCGGGCCGACGGCGAGAACACCGAATCCGACCGCGCCGGCTGGACCACGCCGCAGGCCGCCATCGACGACTTCTCCGCCGGCCGCTGTTTCCTGCTGCCGCCGACGTGGACCCAGCTGGATTCGCTGGCGGGGCGGACCGTCGCGGAAGTGCTGGCCGTCGAACGGCAAATCGTCACGGTGCAGCCGCACCTGGAGATCCAGGGCGACAACTGGGTCTTCGAGTTCTTCGATTCCGACCGCTACCACCAGGCACGCGAAGCCGGCGGGATGGGGTGGCGACATTGAGCGAGTTCGTCAGCACGGTGGTCAGCGACGGCTCGCAAGACGCCGGGCTCGCCATGCTGCTGCTGTCGCGGCCGCCGACGAACGCGATGACCCGCCAGCTCTACCGGGAGATCGTCGCCGCGGCCGCCGAGCTGGGGGAGCGCGACGACGTGGCCGCGGTCATCCTGTTCGGTGGCCACGAGATTTTCTCGGCCGGTGACGACATGCCCGAGCTGCGGACGCTGACCGGGCCGGAGGCCGAGACGGCGGCCGTGGCGCGGCAGCAGGCGATCGACGCCGTCGCGCGGATCCCGAAGCCGACCGTTGCCGCGATCACCGGGTACGCGCTGGGCGCCGGGCTCACGTTGGCGCTGGCCGCCGATTGGCGCGTCAGCGGTGACAACGTGAAATTCGGCGCGACCGAGGTCCTGGCCGGCCTCATCCCCGGCGGCGACGGCATGGCCCGGCTGACCCGCGCGGCCGGGGCGAGCAAGGCCAAGGAACTGGTGTTCAGCGGCCGGTTCTTCGACGCCGAGGAGGCGCTGGAGCTGGGCCTGATCGACGAGATGGTGGCCCCCGACGACGTCTACGACGCCGCCGCGGGGTGGGCGCGCCGCTTCCTCGACGGTCCGCGCCACGCGCTGGCCGCCGCGAAGGCCGGCATCAACGACGTGTTCGAGCTGAGTCCGGCCGATCGGGCCGCCGCCGAGCGGCGGCGCTACGTCGAAGTGTTCGCCGCTGGTGGCAGCGCTGAAGACGACTCCGAATCCGGCGCCCGTTAGGCTGCCCTGCATGACGACGAGTTCGACCGATGCCGTTCCGAACCCCCATGCCACCGCCGAGCAGGTGGAAGCGGCAAGGCACGACAGCAAGCTGGCCCAGGTGCTCTACCACGATTGGGAAGCCGAATCCTACGACGAGAAGTGGTCGATCTCTTACGACCAGCGCTGCGTGGACTACGCGCGCGACTGCTTCGACGCCGCCGTGCCCGACGAGGTGCAGCGCGAGCTGCCCTACGATCGGGCCCTCGAATTAGGCTGCGGCACCGGGTTTTTCCTGCTCAACCTGATCCAGTCCGGGGTCGCACGCCGCGGATCGGTCACCGACCTTTCGCCCGGCATGGTCAAGGTCGCCACCCGAAACGGGCAGTCGCTGGGCCTGGACATCGACGGCCGGGTCGCCGACGCCGAAGGCATTCCCTACGAGGACAACACCTTCGACCTGGTCGTCGGGCACGCCGTTCTCCACCACATCCCCGACGTCGAACTGGCGCTGCGGGAGGTCGTTCGGGTGCTGCGGCCGGGCGGCCGGTTCGTGTTCGCCGGCGAGCCGACCACCGTCGGCGACACCTACGCCCGCACCTTGTCGACCCTGACCTGGCGGGTCGCCACCAACGTCACCAAGCTGCCCGGTCTGGACGGCTGGCGGCGACCGCAGGCCGAACTCGACGAATCCTCCCGCGCCGCGGCGCTGGAGGCCGTCGTCGACCTACACACCTTCACGCCGGACGGCCTGGAGCGGCTGGCCGTCGATGCCGGTGCGGCCGAAGTTCAAAGCGCCACAGTGGAATTCACCGCCGCGATGCTGGGCTGGCCACTGCGCACGTTCGAATGCGCGGTGCCGCCCGGGCGGCTCGGCTGGGGCTGGGCGAAGTTCGCGTTCACCAGCTGGAAGACATTGAGTTGGCTCGATGCCAACGTCATGCGCCACCTGGCCCCGAAGGGGTGGTTCTACAACGTGATGATCACCGGGGTCAAGCCCTCCTGAGTGACGGCCTCACGTTCGGCATCGGGGACGTCCGTTACCTGCGGTCGGAATCGGGTGCCGCGGCGCTGGCGGTGGTCGCTGAACTCGAGCTGACCGATGCCACCCGGATCGCCGATATCGCCGCGGCGCGCACCCGATTCGGCGACCGGGCGGCGGTGCTGGTGGAAACGACGTTGCTGCGGCGGCGGGCCGCCGAGAAATTCAGCGGACTGGGTCCCGAAATCCCGGTGTCAGAATGGCTTTTCACCGACGAGGCGCTGCAGCAGGCCACCGCGGCCCCGGTGGCTTTGCACCGCGCCGCGCGGCTCGCCGAGGCGGGAGTCGTCGTGCACGACGCGACCTGTTCGATCGGCACCGAGTTGGCCGCGCTGCACCGGCTCGGGGTCCGGTCGGTGGGCAGCGACCTCGATGCGGTGCGGCTGGCGATGGCCCGGCACAACCTGGGCGAGGCCGCCCACCTCTGCCGCGCCGACGCACTGGTGCCGGTGACCCGCGACGCCGCCGTGCTGGTGGACCCGGCGCGACGCGACAGCGGGCGGCGCCGCTTCCGCATCGACGACTACCGGCCGGGCCTCGGCGCCCTGGTCGACACCTATCGGGATCGCAATCTCGTCGTAAAGTGTTCGCCCGGAATAGATTTTGACGAAGTCAGCCGGCTCGGTTTCGACGGCGAGATCGAGGTGACGTCCTATCGCGGCGCGGTGCGAGAAGCGTGCCTCTGGTCGCGCGGGCTGGCGCAGGGCGGTGTCCACCGGCGGGCCAGCGTCCTCGACCGCGACGAGCAGATCACCGACACCGACCCGGACGACTGCCCGGTGCGGCCGGCCGGGCGATGGATAGTCGATCCCGACGGGGCGGTGGTCCGGGCGGGGCTGGTTCGCCACTACGCGGCGCGGCACGGGTTGTGGCAACTCGATCCCGA
Organism: Mycobacterium sp. E2238; assembly: GCF_001672665.1. Taxonomy (NCBI): domain Bacteria; kingdom Bacillati; phylum Actinomycetota; class Actinomycetes; order Mycobacteriales; family Mycobacteriaceae; genus Mycobacterium; species Mycobacterium sp. E2238. The sequence goes on from NZ_LZKF01000107.1 coordinate 88,199, forward strand.
CATCGCCTACCTGTCCGGGGATGTGCTGCCGGCGGCGGTCCGCGGCTTCGAGGTGCTCGAGCGGCTGGCGTTCGACGAGCGACGGCTCCGCCAGGCGTTGTCAGCGCTGGGCTGCGGGACGCTGGAGGTCCTGGTTCGCGGAGTGCGGGTCGACCCCGACGCGCTGCGGCGGCGGATGCGGCTGCGTGGCAGCCGGCCCCTGTCGGTGGTCATCACCCGCATCGGGTCGCGGGCCGCCGGTCGCGCGACGGCGTTCGTCTGCAGGCCCTCGCGGTAGGCTGGTGGGATCGCTCTTGGAGGCGCCAGCCCCGCCTAATCTGCAAGGACAATAGAAGGATGCGTTATCTGATAGCGGCCGTTGCGCTCGCGTCGGCGGCCCTGTTGGGCTGGCCGGCCGCCGCCGCCCCACCGTCGTGCGCCAGCCTCGGCGGCACTATGGAGGACGGCCAGATGTGCCGCGTGCGCGCCACCGGCCCCACCTACATGCTCAACATGGTGTTTCCCGCCGACTATCCCGACGAGCAGGCGCTGACCGACTACATCACGCAGAACCGGGACGGTTTCGTCAACGTCGCGCAGAGCTCCGGGTCGCGCGATCAGCCCTACCAATTCGAGGCGACCACCGAGCAGCGCAGCTCCGGTCAGCCGCCGCGCAACACCCGCAGCGTGGTGCTCAAGCTCTTCCAGGACCTCGGCGGGTCGCACCCCTCCATCTGGTACAAGGCGTTCAACTACAACCTCGCGACGAAGCAGCCCATCACCTTCGACAACCTGTTCGCGCCGGGCACCAACCCGCTGGACAGCATCTTCCCGGTCGTGCAGCGCGACCTAGCACGCCAAACTCCTTTGGGCGCAACCATTTTGCCCTCGACCGGGCACGACCCGACGCACTACCAGAACTTTGCGATCACCGACGACCAGCTGATCTTCTACTTCGCCCCCGGTGAGATGCTGCCGGCGTTTGCCGGGCCGGTCCAAGCCGAGGTGCCCCGCAACGCCATCCCGCCGCTGGCCCTCTGACACCGCTGGCGTCAGACCGGACCGGCCAGCGTCTCCATTGCCGCGGCGCCGGCCGCCAGCGCCACCTGCGCGAGGCACCCGAGCAGCGGGACGAAGAAGGCGGTGCGGCGCCGGGCGAGGCGGCGGATGGCGACCACCAGGGCGGCGACGAAGACGACGGCCCCGCCGCCGAGGCCTAAGAACATGGCGCGGTCGATCCACGCCGGGTCGCCGCACTTCCGGGAGCCGCACGGGTCGGTCCCCATGACGAAGAGGCTCAGCACGCCGATGGTGACTGCGACCAGGAAGGCGTGGACGGCGAGCAGCACGATGGTCGCGGTGCGGTCCACCGCCAGGTTGCGCTCGCTTTTTCCGGAGTAGGAGGCGACAGCGCCCCGCGTCTCGTCGTCATCGGTGGCCATGGGGTCAGTATGGCCCGGTCATGCCGGCGCGAAACCGTAAACCTGGCCGTCGCTGGTCGCGGCCACGACCCGGCGATCGGTGCCGACCGAGACCCCGACCGGATATCCGGTGGCCGTCGGAAGCGGGTAGCTGCCCTGGGTGTGACCATCGCCGGGATCGAAGACCAGCAGCGACATGCCGGGCGCGCCGTTCGCGGCCGGGGTGCTGGTGACCGTATAGCCGACGCCGGCGCCCGCCAGGCTCGACGACGACAGCGGGACGACGTCGTCGCGGCGCCACGCCTGATCCGCGTGATCGCCCGCGTCCCTGAACGCCACCAGCCGGGTGTCGGGCCCGCCGCCCGCCACGATGAGGCCGCCGGGCGTGACGGCGGGCGGCGTCTGTGCCAGGAACCCCAGCGGCGCCGACCATTTCACTTTCCCGTCACCGGCGTGAAGTGCCCACAGTCGTTGGTCGCGGCCGTTGACGTACACGGTCAACCCGTCGGCGGACAGCACGGGGCTGGCGATGACACCCTCCCCGACGGCGTCGCTGGTCCACTCCCGCGACAGCAGCGGCGTCTGCCCGGGGTGATACTTCAGCCCGACCAGCCCCGCGGCCGGGGCGCCCGGCTGCCAGACGCCCAGCACCGCCATCTGGCTGGCCGCCGAGAAGGCGGGTGCGGCGGCCACCGGGCAACCCTGGCGGGCCGGCGCGCAGTCGGCCAACCCGCGCGTCGCGTCGGTGGGATCGACGCCGTCCACCAGATCCATCGGGCTGCCGGCCACCTCGCCACGGTGCGCCTCGAAGACCAGCACCTGGCCCAGGTGCGTCACCACGAGCAGCTGCCCGTGTCCCAGAAACCGCGGCGTCGCGGGCATTCCGATCACCGGCCGCCGCCACCGCGTCCACTGCGTGACCGGGAAGGACAGGAACGCGCCGGGCTGGCCGACGTAGAGGTTGTCGAACCCGTCGAAGAGCGGGCCCGCAAACCCGCCGCCCTGGAACAGCCGCACGCACCAGCGCTGCCGGCCGTTGTGGTCGTTCTCCCACTCCATCAGCGAACAGCCGGCCGGCGTCTGCGCGTTGAGGGCCAGGTAGCCGCGCGCGCTCAGCGCCGGGCCCGCGGCCAAGCCGCCCTTGACGGAGCGCGTCCACCCCAGCGCCAGCTTGGTGGCGCCGTTGGTGCCGGTGTAGCTGCTGTTGGCGGCGTCGCCGTATTGCGCGGGCCAGCCGGCCGAGGCGGATGCCTCCACCCACGAGTCGGTGTTGGCGCAGCCGCCGAACCCCATGGTGATCCCGGCCGCCAGCAGCGCGGATGACCAACGCCGAAGCCCACGCAGCAGATGTCGGGCACGCACTTGGATTCCCCAGATCCTTTCCGCGGACGTCGGCATGGGCAGCGATCGAGTACAGGTGAGGGTAACCCGTGGAGATCACGGCGCAATTGATCGCTAGGCTGTCCGGCCATGACGAGCATGTGGGGCGCGCCGGTTCATCGCCGCTGGCGTGGATCGAACCTGCGGGACCCGCGCCAGGCCAAGTTCCTCACGCTGGCGTCGCTGAAATGGGTGTTGCGCAACCGCGCCTACACGCCCTGGTACCTGGTGCGGTATTGGCGGCTGCTCAAGTTCAAGCTCGCCAACCCGCACATCATCACCCGAGGGATGGTCTTCCTGGGCAAGGACGTGGAGATCCACGCGACGCCCGAACTCGCGCAGCTGGAGATCGGTCGCTGGGTGCACATCGGCGACAAGAACACGATCCGTGCCCACGAGGGGTCGCTGCGGTTCGGCGACAAGGTGGTGCTGGGCCGTGACAACGTCATCAACGCCTACCTCGACATCGAACTCGGCGATTCGGTCCTGATGGCCGACTGGTGCTACGTCTGCGACTTCGACCACCGCATGGACAACATCAACCTGCCGATCAAGGACCAGGGCATCGTGAAGTCACCGGTGCGGATCGGGCCCGACACCTGGGTTGGGGTGAAGGTGACGGTGCTGCGCGGCACGGCCGTCGGCCGCGGCTGCGTGTTGGGCTCGCACGCGGTGGTCCGCGGTGTCATCCCCGACTACTCGATAGCGGTCGGCGCGCCGGCCAAGGTGGTCAAGAACCGCCAGCTCGCCTGGGAGAGCTCGGCCGCCCAGCGGGCGGAACTGGCCGCCGCGCTGGCCGACATCGAGCGCAAGAAGGCTGCGCGCTAGCCGGATGGCGGTGACCCGCAGCGCCCGGCTTCGCCGCGCTCGCGATCCCCGCTAGGCGGCCGGTTCAGCGTGGTCGTCGACCTTGAAGTCGAAGTTGACGTCGCCGGCGTCGATGTTGGTGACGGTCACCGCTACGCCGTATTTGTCCTTGCCGTCGACGAGCTGGCACCGTAGCGTCGCGCCCTGCACGCCCTTCAAGTTGTCGGGGCAGGTGACCGCGTCCGGCCGTCGGCCCACCTGCTGGGTCAGCTTGTCGCTGATGATGCTGGCGACCTGGTTCCTGTCGACCGTCTCCGCCATGTCGAACTTGACGTCATTGCCGTTCACGCTCGTGACGGTCACGTTGACATTGAATGTCTGGTTCTTGACCTTCATCTCGCAATTGAGTTGCGCCCCAACCTTTGCCGGCAGATCGTTCGGGCAGGTCACCGAATCGGGTTTATTGCCCGCGGCATCGGTGAGCTTGGAGGTGATCTGGCCGGCAACGTCGCTCTTGCTGACCGTGTGCGACGAGCCCACGGAACACGAACAGGCGGTGACGCCTGCCAGCAATCCCGCTGCGGCACCGGAGGCCACCAACGTGCGAACGATGAAGTGTGTCATTAGTGCCTCCCGAGCGGCTTGACAACTGTGAATCGGCTGATAATTGCATGCCAGCTGGCTTCGGGGCAGGCGAATGAGCAAACGTTCACGCGGGCGACAATTCGTTGCTGGGCGAGGTGCGTCGGCTGGTGGCTCAGATGCTCTGGTAGCGCCGCAGCGCTTCGGCGCGCTCGGCGCCGTGGTCGACGATCGGGGCGGGGTAGTCGGCCGGCCGCTCGCCCTTGCGCAGGTGCGCGTCGTCGACCGAGCGCAGCTCGGGCACCCAGCGCCGGATGTACTCCCCGGACGGGTCGAACTTTTCGCCCTGGGTGGTCGGGTTGAACACCCGAAAGTACGGCGCGGCATCGGTACCGCAGCCCGCGCACCACTGCCACCCATGCTGGTTGTTCGCCATGTCACCGTCGACGAGCTGATCCAGGAACCACTCGGCGCCCCATTGCCAGGGCAGGTGCAGGTCTTTGACCAAGAACGATGCGACGATCATCCGCACCCGGTTGTGCATGAACCCCGTCTCGCGCAGTTGACGCATCCCCGCGTCCACCATCGGGAAGCCGGTTTCGCCGGCCTTCCACGACTCGAAGCGGCGTTTCGCGTCGGAACCCGTGTCGGTACGGATGCCGTCGAACTGGCTGTTCCAATTGCGCCAGGCGCTGGCCGGCCGGTGATGCAGCACATCGGCGTAGAAGTCGCGGAATGCCAACTCGCGCAGATAAGCCCGGGCCCCGTCGTGACGGAGGTCGAGATCGGCGACCAGGGTCCGGGGATGGATGCTGCCGAACTTCAGGTGCGCCGACATCCGGCTGGTGCCGTGCATATCGGGCCGGTTACGTTCCTCGGCATAGCGCTGTAAGCCGTTGTCCACGAACGACTTCCACTGCTTGCGGCCCGCGGCCTCGCCGCGGGCGACGTCGAGTTCGGCGCCGGGATCTGGGATTTCGGCTTGCTCGAACGGCAGCTGCGCCGGATCGAGCCAGCGCGCCGAACCGGCGCTCGATTTCGCCGGTGCCCGCCACCCGGACTCGCGCCACTGGCGCAGAAACGGAGTGAAGACCTGGTAGGGGGTGCCGTCCTTCTTGGTGACCCGGCCCGGTGACACCAGGTACGGCGATCCCGTGGCCACCAGGGGAACGGAATCCAATGCGGCACGCACCTTTTCGTCACGGCGCTTGCCGTACGGCGCGAAATCCTCGGAGATGTGCACGGCCGACGCACCGACCTCCCCGGCGATGCGCGGGATCACGTCGTCGGGCCGGCCACGGGTCACCAGTAACCGGCCATCCAGGTCGTCACGCAACTGTCGCAGCGAGTCACCCAGGAACTGGAGGCGGCGCCGGCCGGAGGAAGCCTCGAGCTTCGGATCGAGCACGAAACAGGCGAGCACTTCTCCGGCGCCGGCCGCGGCATTCAGCGCCGGATGGTCACCCAACCGTAGGTCGCGGCGAAACCACAAGAGGGTCGGCATGATCCGATGATTTCCTCAGCGGTTCAGCCGCCAAACATGGGTGGCCAGGACCGTCGCGAAGGAGCACCACAGCGGATACGCCGACAGGGCCAGTCCGGCCCGCGGGTCGGCTTGCGCCGTCCGACGCGTGAGGTCGACGCTGCTGGCCGTCAGCGCGGCGGCACCGACCGCGGAGGCGCCGAGTTTGTGGAAACGGAAGAAGAGCCAGCTCCATGCGGCGTTGAGAACAAGATTGAGCCCGAGTGCCGCGGTGTAGCGGCGCGCCTTGTCGTATTGTCCCGCCGCGCGAAACCGGTCGATGGCCACCGCGGACGTGACCGCGATGTCGCCATAAAGGGTGGTCCACGCCACCGGGAAGGCGGCGTTGGGGGGCTGGTAGGGCGGCTTGCGCAGCCGTGCGTACCAGGCGGGAACGGCCTTGGCGCTCGCGATGCTTCCGGATCCGCCGGCGACGGCCACGGCGAGGCTCGTCGCGGCCAGGGTTGACTTGTTCACTTGGCGCTCCGTTCGTGTTGATATTCGGCTTGTTCTGCAACGGTGTTGGCGGGTTTCGGTACGGCGGGCCACCAGATACGGTCGCCGATGACGGCGAACAGCGCGGGGATGACCAGTGTGCGGACCACGAAGGTGTCCAGCAGGATGCCCAGGCCGACAATGATTCCCAGCTGGGTGAGTACGATCAGCGGCAACACGCCCAGCACGCAGAAGACGGCGGCCAACACGATTCCCGCACTGGTGATGACGCCGCCAGTGGCCGACACCGCCGCGACCATCCCCGCCCGTGCGCCGCGCTGCGCGGACTCCTCGCGCGCCCGGGTGACCAGAAAGATGGTGTAGTCCACCCCGAGGGCGGCCAGAAAGAGAAAGGCGAACAGCGGCGTGCTGTTGTCCAGCGCCGGAAAGCCGAACACGTGGCTGCTGGCCCATCCGCCAAGGCCTAATGCGGCCAGTGCCCCGAGAATCGTCGCCGCGAGCAGTGTGGGCGGCGCGAGTACGGATCGCAGCAGGACATAGAGCACGACGAGGATGACCGCAAGAATCGCCGGGATCAGCAGATGCCGGTCGTGGGTTGCCGCGTTGCGGACGTCGAGTGCCTGCGCATCCGCTCCGCCCACCAGCGCCGCCGGGTCGGCGGACTTGGTCGTATCACGCAGCGCGGCAATGGTATTGAACGCCCGATCGGTGGCTGGCGGCGCATCGATCACCACCGACCACTTCGTCAGCCCGGACGCCGAGTGGCCCGAATCGATGGAGGAGATCACGTCGGGGGTCGCCTTGATGGCCTGCGGCACCCGCGAATCGGTGGGGGCGACCACGAGCGTCGGGCTGGCCAGGCCGGCCGGAAAATGCCCGGCCACAATGTCGTAACCGGTCACCGAATCCGCGTGAACCCGGAACTGCTCGGTCTGCGACAAACCGATGCGCGTGCCCAGTAGACCGGTGGCAAGGGCCGCCAGACCGGCGACCGCGACCGCCGCGACCAGCGCCGGACGCCGATTCACCCACTCCCCGATGCGATGCCAGGCACCGGAATCCGTGGTCGGGTGGTCCTCGGGGTGGGGAATGAAGGGCCAGAACAATCGACGGCCACACAGCCCCAGCAGCGGTGGCAGTATCACCAGGGCCGACACCGCGGCGACCACGAGTCCGCACGCCGCGAGCGCGCCCAGGCTGCGTGTGCTCGGCGTCGAGGCGAACAGCAAGGTGAGCAACGCCAGCACCACGGTGGCATTGCTGGCGACGATCGCGGGCCCGGCCATCCGCACCGCGCGACGCAGGGCCTCTCGGTGTTCGCTCGTGTGCCGAAGCTCCTGCCGATAGCGCGAAATCAACAGCAGCGCGTAGTTGGTGCCCGCACCGAACACCAGGACACTGGTAATTCCAGAGGTCGCCCCGTCGAAGCTCAGCCCGGTCAGCGACGCCACCGCCGTACCCACCGCCGCCGCGACCCGGTCGGCGAACCCGACCACCACCAGCGGCAGCAGCCATAGCACCGGGGAGCGATAGGTGGCGATCAGCAGGAGGGCCACCACCGAGGCCGTCACCGCGAGCAGGGTGATGTTGGCGTTGGTGAACGCGCCGGCGATGTCGGCGCCGAACGCCGGGCCGCCCGTGACGTGTGCCTGCAGCTCCGCCGGCAGGCCGGTGGAGGCGGCCTTGCGCAGGTTGGCGACCGTGTCGCTCAGGGTGAGGCCCGACAGATCGGCGCTGACCGGCACCACCCCGACGGCCGCCTTGCCGTCGGCCGACACCTGCGCCGGTGCCGCCGCCGCGGCGACGTCCGGCCGTACGGCGGCCTGCATGCGGTCGCGCGCCGCCTGTGCGGCGGTGACGTCGGCGGGGGTGAGCGCGGCACCGTCGGTGCGGCTGACGACCATGATCAATGGAACGCGGTCCCCGCCGGGAAACTGGCGAGCCAGGGCGTCGACCCTGGCGGAATCGGAAGCCGTCGGCACAGACAACGGCGCCTGGCCCGCCGCCGCATTCGCGCCGACGATCACCATGAAACCGATGCCGAGCAGCAGGGCAGCCAGCACGAACAGCCACGATCGCCGCCCCGTCAGGGCCGCGGCCAAGCCATCCCACATCACAAAGAGAAGTCTTTCAGTATGTTAAACATTAATCAACTGAAATTACGCATCGTCACGCATTAGGGCGCCGACGGCACGCAACAAGGGGCACTATGAACATTATGGATGTGAGGGGCCGGGGGTTCGTCGCGCCGGGGTGCCCGCAGTGACGGCCGACCGCGGGCCGATGACCACTCGCAAGCGTCGGCACATCGACGTGTGCCTCGGTGAGCAGGTGAACTATGAGCAGCTCAGTACGGGGCTGGAGCGCTACCGGTTGCCCTACAACGCGCTGACCCAGACCAGCCTCGGTGACATCGACCTGTCCACCAAATTCTTCGGTGCGAACCTGCGGTCGCCGGTTCTCATCGGTGCGATGACCGGCGGCGCCGAGTTGTCGGGCACCATCAACCGGAATCTGGCCGCGGCCGCTCAACAGCTTGGCGTCGGGATGATGCTCGGCTCACAGCGGATCATGCTCGACAGCGTGCTCGGCGAGCGGGCGGCGGCCAGCTTCACGGTTCGTGATGTGGCCCCGGATGTCTTGCTGTTCGGCAACATCGGCCTGGCCCAGCTGACCGAGGCCGCCGTGCCCGAGCTCGCGAAGGCTCTCGACCGGGTGGGCGCCGATGCGCTTGCGGTGCACACCAATCCGTTGCAGGAAGCCATGCAGAGCAACGGTGACACGGACTTCTCCGGGTCGTTGGCCAGGCTGCGAGCTGTGGCCGACGCGATAGATCGCCCGGTGCTGCTCAAGGAGGTCGGCCACGGGATCGGCGGCGTGGCGGCGGCGGAACTGGTTGGGGCCGAAGGGGACCTGCCCCTTTCCGGGATAGACGTTGCGGGCGCCGGCGGCACGTCATGGTCGCGGGTCGAGCAGTTCGTCCGCTACGGCGAGCTGCGGTACCCGCATCTGGCCGATTGGGGCATCCCGACCGCGACGGCGATCGTCGAGGTGCGGGAGGTGCTGCCGGAGATTCCGCTGGTGGCTTCGGGGGGTATCCGCACGGGGATGGACGCGGCCAAGGCCATCGCGTTGGGCGCCGACGTCGTGGCGGTGGCTCGGCCGCTGCTGCCGGCCGCGATCGATTCCGCTGCGGCCGTTGTTGATTGGCTGCAGCCGTTCATCGACGAGCTTCGCGTCTGCCTGCACGGCTGCGGTGTCGCCGGCCTTTCCGGGTTGCGCGCCCTCGACCTCACGCCGGTCTCGTAGAGGCGTGCGAGATGGCGGTGATACTGGCCTACGGGTCGCCGGCCCTCGGGCACCTGCTGCCGGTCGGGGCGCTGCTGGCCGAGCTCGTCGCCCGCGGTCACGAGGTTCACGCCCGCACTATGGCGGCCGGCGTCGCGACGATGCGGGGGGTGGGCGTGCACGCCGAGCCCGTCGCGCCCGACATCGAGGCGATCGTCGGCGAGGACTGGCGGGCGCGAAACGCCTTGGAAGTGTTGAAGTCAACCATCGACGTGCTCTGCCGTCGCGCGGTGCTCGAAGTCGAGGATCTGCGGCGCGCGGTCGATGCGGTCCGGCCGGATGCCATCATCGTGGACGCGAACTGCTGGGGGGCGATGTCGGCCGCGGATGCCGGAAGCATCCCATGGCTGGTCTTTTCGCCCTTCACCCCGTACCTACGGTCCCGTGGCGTTCCGCCCTTCGGCCCGGGCTTTCGACCGCTTCCCGGCATCGTCGGCGACTTCCGGGACGCCTCGGTTCGACCGATCGTCCGGCACCTGTTCGACCGGCCAATGCTGCCGCGGGTCAACGCCATTCGCGCTGGTCTGGGGGTGGCGCCGGTCGCCTCGGTCGACGACTTCGTGCGGCGCGCGCCGCTGCTGCTGGCCGTCGGCGGCGAGCCCTTCGAGTATCGGCACCCCGGCTGGGCCGGTTTGGTTCACCACATCGGCGCGTGTGTTTTCGAACCCGCGCAGAGCGCCACGCCGGAGTGGCTCGCCGCCATCGAACGGCCAGTGGTACTGGTGAACACGTCCTCGATCAAACAGCCCGACGCCGCCCTGGGGCGAATCGCGCTTCGGGCGCTGGCCGATGAGCCGGTCCACGTGGTGGCGACGTTCCCCGCGGGCATACCACCCGACCTTCCGCGGCCACCCAACGCGACCATAAGCCGCTTCGTCCCCCACGGGGCGGTGCTGGAGCGGGCCAGCTGCGCCATCACACACGGGGGGATGGGAACGACGCTGAAAGCCCTCGACCGCGGCGTACCCGTCTGCGTCGTGCCGTTCGCGCGGGACCAGGCCGAGGTCGCGCGGCGCGTCGAGGTCGCTCGCTGCGGCACCCGCCTGGCTGCCAAACGCCTCACCGTGGCGCGGCTGAGGGCGAAGGTGCGGGCGGCGATGACGATGGCGGACGGCGCGCGCCGCGTGGCTGCCGGGTTCGCCGCGACCGGAGGTGTGCAGCGCGGGGCGGACCTGATCGAGCAGCGGGTGCTCGGCCCGGCGGCCCGGCGGCCGGTGCGTTAGGCCGGGCGATCGCCGGTCTTACTCACCGGCCTTCGCCGGCCCTTGGCTGGCGCGGGCTTGGCTTCGTTCACCGAAGGTTTGGGGGCCGCCGTGTCGAATTGCGATTCGAAGGTGGACATGGCCTCCATCATCGCCAGGAAAACCCGATGTGCTGCGGCCAGATCGCGGTCGGACAGGTCGGCAAGGGCCGCGCGCAGTTCCGCGCCGAGTGGGGTGAAGAACGAGCGGGCCAGCTCCATGCCGGGTTCTTCGTAACGCAGCAGCGTCTTGCGCCGGTCGACGGGATCGGGCTCGCGCCGAAGGTGCCCGGAGTCGATCATTCGGTCAACCAGGTAGGTGATCGCGGCGGGCGACACGTCCAGCCGTTGTCGCAACTGGGCCGGCGTCAGCGGCGTCCCGGCGGTTTCGGCGACCATGATGTGCAGCAAGGCGTGCAAGTCGGTGCCGCCGACATCGTGCTGACGGGCGAAGTGCCGTCCGATGCGGTCCGATTGCGCTGTGAGTGCGCGCATGTCGGCCGACATCAACTTCTCGAGTTCGGCTCGGTCTAGTCGTCGATCAGAGGCGCCGCGCTTGGTCACTTACCTGTGTCCTTCTGCAAGATTCGCCGCCCAGCGTATCGGCGACCGCCGCGCGCGGTCCGCGTACCCCGCCAAGTGTCTCGCATTTGCGCCGGATTGGCCCGTTCAGGACTTGGTCGGGTCGTGGCCCCAGTTCATCAGGGAGTAGCGCCAAGCGCTCTCGGCGATGTCGCCCCGGGGGCGTTGCGCCAGGTGGCGCTTGGCGTAGCCGACGACCTTGCGCATGTGCGCGTAGTCGTCGGCCGCGAGGTCACCCCGTTTGGCCCGGAGTATCTCGACAATGCGGCGACCGCTGGCATGGCCGGTCGACTCATCGCCGCCCCGCGTCTGTCCCACACTCTGCGACTGCTCGGTCGCGAGCCACTTCTCCAGCTCGCCAGCGGTCATGTTGACCGTCTTCCGGAAGCTGTCCCAGGTCGTCTCGTCGTCATCGTCGGCCATCTTCGACCTCAGTCCCGGCGGCGCAGCGCGCTGGGTTTGTGCACCGCGTCCGCGCCCGTCTTGTCGCTGCGGACCTGGTACTGCGGCTCGTCTTCGGAGGCGCGCACGGTGCGTCCGGCGGCCTCGGTGTCCGAGGTGATTTCGCGCTCCACCGTTCCCCGGACGGTGCTGCCGTGGCTGCGCCACTCGACCTTGTCGCCCTCCTGAAATTTCTTGTCACCCATGTCGCTTCTCCTTTCAACATGACGGAGCCGCCGCCGGCGTTACGCCACCGCGCGCGGTGGCGGTGACGTCGCGGGCGATGCCGCCGAACACCACGTCGCGGTAGGGCGCTGCCGCGTTCCAAAAGATCTGCCCTGCAAGGCCATAAGGCTGAAACAACGCCCGCTGGCGGTACTGGGATCCGCCGTTGCCGGCGGGGCTCGCCGACAGCTCCAGCCAGAGGCGCCCGGGCAGCGGGATATCAGCGCGCAGTCGGAGCAGCCGCGGCGTGTCGATGCGCTCCACCCGCCACCAGTCCAGGGCCTCGCCCTCGTGCAGTTGCTGCCCGTCCAGCGGCCGGCGCAGAAACCGCACGGCGCCCAGCGCGCCGTTGATCCAGCCGCGCAGGGGCCATTCCAACGGAAACGCCGACCAGTTGCGCTCCGCGACGGCCGTTTGGATGGCCCGCCATAGCGTTTCGGGGTCGGTGCGGCTATGGCGTTGGCGCACATCCTCATACAGCGATCCGCCGGCCCACTGCGGGTCGGTGGGCAGCGGCTGGGAGGGTGCACCATTCATGTCGGCGCGCGACCACCGGGTGCGCAGATCTTTTTCGCGCACGTGCCCCAGGGCGAGTTCGACGGCCTCCTCGTAGTGGGTGAGCCCGCCGTCGGGATCGGGTATGTACCGGGCGATGTCGTGGTTGGCGCACACCACGTCGTTTTCCAGCGACTCCATCAGCGAGACGGCCAGTTGGCGAGGAATTGGGGTGAGCATGTCGACCCACGGCGCCGACAGCCGTGGCGTCAATAGGGGCACAGGCACCGCGGGCCGCCGGGGCAGGCCCGCGATCACGGCGTACTTGCGGATCATTTCGGTGTAGGTGAAGCGGTCCGGTCCGCCGATGTCGAATGGCCGGTTCACCTCCGCGGGCAGCTCCGCCGCGCGGACCAGGTAGTAGAGGACGTCGCGCACCGCGATGGGCTGGACGCAGGTACGCAACCATCGCGGCGCCACGATCAGCGGCAGCCGCTCGGTGAGGTACCGCAGCATCTCGAAGCTGGCCGACCCCGCCCCGATGATGGCGGCCGCGCGCAATTCAACGGAGGGCACGCCCGAAATCCGTAGCAGGCGCCCGACTTGCGCGCGTGAGGCCAGGTGATCGGAGAGCTTCTGCCCGTCGGGCGTGATGCCGCCGACGTAGACGATGCGCGACAGCCCCGCCCGGGCCGCGCACTCGGCGACGTTGCGGGCCGCGCGTTCGTCGAAGTCCACGAAGTCGGGCCGCATCAGCGAATGCACCAGGTAGTACAAGACTTGCTGACCTTCCAGTGCCCGGCCCACGGCGGTGGCGTCGATGACGTCGCCGGCAACGACGTCTACCTGGCCGCGCCAGGCGACGTCGTCAAGCTTGGCGGGGTCTCGGGCCAGCACGCGCACGGTGTGCCCCTTCTCGAGCAGCTCCGGGATGAGCCGCGTGCCCAGGTATCCCGTGGCGCCGAACACGACGCAGTGCATCAATTCGCTCCTTCAGCTGAGCTGTCGTTGGGGCTGGCGGTATGGGCAGGATGCCCCGACGTGCGCCGGCGCTCCTTGAGCTGTGCTTCGTAAACGTGGCGACTACCGGCGGTGAGCCGGCTCCGCACCAGGCGTTCCACTTCTCGGAAGCATCGGTAGTAGCCGTCGTCGTAATCGTCGACGACCTGAAACGTCCACCGTCCCGGTAACACGTTGCGCCCGACCAGTTCGACGCTGATGTGTCGCGCCAGGTCGGAGTGCCCCAGCTCGTTCAGCTGGGCGACCGCGGCGTCGAGTTGCAGGTCGGCCCGCCCGGTCAGCTGGTGGAAGGAATACAGGTGGCCCCGGGCGCGCTCGACGGTTTCGAGGGCCTCGGTGACTTTGCCGACCGCCTCGGCGACGGCGTCGCTCGTTTCTGCGTGATCCATGGCTTCCTCCCCGACCGGTCGTTAAGGCATTCCCCGTGGAATAGGGGCCGAATCCCCGGAACCGGCATCCGTAACTTAAATCACTTAATAGTTAAGTTACTGGAATAACGCCCGCTTCGCCAGAATGGTTCACTCGTGAGTGCTTGCCGAGCAAGGGCTTTGGCGCCGGGGATCAAAGCGCCTTGAGATGCTTTTTGGTCGCCCTGCGGAGCTGGATGATCCGCGCGGCGCCGACGAGCACCGTTGTGGTTGCCCCGGCAACCGCCGCCAATAGGTAGCCCACTCCGACGGGCAGGTTCCAGTGGAAGCCAAGGAAGTGGACGGTGATGGATTCGGTGTTCTGCGCGACGAAGATAAGTAGAACGATCAAGATCACCAGGCCGACGACAAGCGCCCACCACGCGGCCGCCAGCCGGGTGAACGATCGCGATGACGGCTCGGTGGGAATGTGGGACTCGGTGCTCATGCTGGTGACTAGCCCCTCACGCAATGGTCCAAACACGTTGAGACCTCGAATGCCCTGTCGTTTAATCCGTCGGCTCCGGGGTATGTGGCCTGCGATGACTGTGAAAGAGGTACCGCAGCGTGTCTGGCGCGGCCGGCGCAAAGTGATGCGGTTACAACGAGACCTGTGGCTTGCGCAGTTGGCCCTCTGGCCGACTTTGATCGTTTCGGCCGTTCTGCTTTCGGCGCTCACTTGGGCCGTGTGGCAACGAACGCGGCAACGCCAGTCTGGCCGGAGTCAACCCGACGCGGTGCCCCCCGTCACGGATGCCTCATGGGCGGGCGCGCCGCGGCCGCAGGCCGGCCTCAACGGCTGACGCGTCTCGCGAACAGGCCCCAGGAGACGGCGGCCGACAGGAACGCGAATGCCTGAGCGACGCCGATGCGGCCGGACGGAACGACAAACCCTGCGACGTAGCGGTCGACGAACCCCGTGCTGGGCAAGGGATCCATGTCGGCGCGGCGACGGGCCCATGATTCCAGTGATGTCAACGGGCAGGGCAGCTTGAGCCCGACGACGGCGGCGCCCCAGGCGACTGCCGCCCGGTGCAGCACGATGGTGCGCGGCCAGCGCAGCGCGAGGAAGCCGCCCGAGGGTACGTAGGCCAGGTACGCAAGGTGCACGGCGACCGTCACCACGACCGCGGCGGCATACCCTCTTCGCATGGCCGAGCCGTCAGCCGAGGCCGGCACGCACCTGGTAGCGGCGCTCGGCGTAGGCGAGATCGTCGCGCCAGAGCCTGCCGGCCGCGAAGCGCATGAGCGGTGTGATCAGCGGGGCCGCCCGGGACGCCCGCTTGAACCCGGGACGGTCCGAGTGCGCGATGGTGGCTTCCAGCACGGCGGTGCGTGGCCGCCCGTCGGGGCATGACCCGACCGGCGTGGCGTGCGTTTCCACCGTGCTGCCGGTTCCCTCGCCGTCCACGATGCGCATCACGATGGTGCGTGCCTCGGGGCAGCTGAACTCCGCGACAACGGGAACGCCCAGCCGGCCCATCCGGAAGGTCACCGCCACCAGGAACCGATCGATGTGTTCGGTTGGCGTGGTGAGCACTTCGAGCCGGGCGAACGAGTACGGGTGGAACCACGCGCCGTGCCAGGGGTCAAGCCGATTGGCGATGACGTCGGCGGGCTCGCACACGCCCACAGTGCGGGCGACGGCGGCCAGGATGTCGCCGGCCGGCCGGGCCGGGATCACCGGCTCATCCAACGGGGCCTCCCCACCCACGCTGTCGAGCCGCACCCAAACCAGGGTGCCGTCGTCGTGGCTGGGCAAGGGGCTCCAGCCGAATTCACCCGCGCGACCATCCAGGGCCAGCCCGTGCCATCTGCAGATCAGAGTGCCGCAGTGCACGGTCCCGGTGGCCAGATCGGCCCCCAGGTGCGGGCAACTACGGGGCCCGACACAAAGCCGGTCGTCGGCGTCGCGCCAGGCGACGAGTTCGACTCCAGCGACCCGGGCGCCGAACGGTCGCCCGGGGCGCACGTCGGCGCTGCCTGCGAACGCGAACCAGTTCCCCGTCGGTCTTTGCTGGGCGCGTTCCAGCGCGCCGTCGATGATGGCCGGCTGCGCGTCCCGGTAGGTCGGGCGTTGCTCGGCCCACGGCGTACGCGGAATCACCTGCAACGGCCAGTCTTTCGCTCGGGTGGCCGGCCACAGGTGTTGCAGCTGTTCACGAATATTCATCTCTGGGCGCGTCCTTCGCGGCTGGCGAGCCATCGCAACAGGGGTGACCGGCCGCGGGTGGGTACCGTGACCAACGGGTGACCGGCCAGCCCCCATCTTCCCAGCAAATGGTTCGCCGCGCACCATCCCGTGGTCGCGGCGCGCTCCATCAGCGCCACGGGCAGATCGACGCGGACGGCGTCGCCGGCCAACAGCAGACCGGGCTGCGGCGTGACCACCGGGGGGCGGTGCGCATACGATCCGGGCGAAAACAGCGGGCAATCGTTGCGTTGCAGGAGCTGTTCGCAAACGACTTGCGCCGCCGCGGTTTCCGGATAGATCTTGTGCAGCTGGCGCAGCATGGCGGCGCGCGACGGCTCGGCATCGAGGGCGTACGAGTGCAATTCGACGACGGACCCGCGGTGAGCGCGTGCCCATTCCGCGGCCTGAAGTTCGTAGCGCTCCAGCACGCTGATGTTGTCCAGTGGTTCGTGGCCGGCCGTGCCCAGGAACGCCGGCCGCCCGGCGTTGACGGGCCGGTCGAGCCACAACCGATACACGGCGAATGGCGGTGCGGTGCGCAGCTGCGCGATCTGTGCGCGCCAGTCGTCGGTTGCCAGCCCGGTCGATGCCGCGACGATGCGCTGCAAACCGGTCACGTCGGTGGCGAGCACCACGGCATCCGCCTTGATGTGGTCGCCCGAATCGGTATGCACCCGGAACGGTTCCGACGGCCTCGTGTCGATCTGCGAGGCGCCGGTGCCGAGGCGAAAGCGCACGCCCCGCGCCTCGAGGTAGCGCCGTAGCGGATCCCATAGGGCGCTGTCGTAGTTCGACGTGGGGACGTCGAAGATCAGGCCCTCGGACGATCCGAGGAAGTAGATGTGGAACATGGTCGCCAGTTCAGCCGCGGAAAGTTTGGCGGGGTCGGCGAAGAAGCTGCGGGAGAACACCTCGAATGCGAGATGCCTTGCCGCCTGCGGGAATCGGATGCTCTTCAGGAACGTCGCGGCGTCGAAGTGGTCGAGGCGCTCATAGATTCCCGGCACCGACACCGCCGCCAGGGGCGCGGCCGCGCGAGCGTCGATCTCAAGGAAGTCGCGGAGCCGGAAGGTCGGGCTGCGCGCCGCGAAGGCCACCGCGTTCCACGGCGGGGTCCGCGGCAACCCCCGGAAGGTGTCGCGCCGGCCCGCCCCGTCGATGAGCGGATAGTCGGCCACGGGCGTGAGCATTCGCAAGTGCGGATCGATGCGTCCGAGCAGGGCCCGCAGGTTGTAGTACTGGCGGAAGAACGCGTGGAAGCCGCGATTCATCGCCAGGCCGGTGCCACCGTGCTGCTCCGTCCAGCCGCCCACCCGGCCGCCCAGGTAATGTTCGCGCTCGATCACCTCGACGGCGACGCCGCGTTCGGCCAGTCCGGTGGCGGCGGTCAGGCCCGCGATGCCGCCGCCCACGACGACCACCCGGGGTCGTGACGCCAGCGCATTCGCGTCCGGCAATCCGGTTGTCGCGGGAAGTGTTTCGCGTCGCCGGTCGGTACCGATGGCTGTCATGGCGCATCCGCCAGGAAGGTGTGCACGATGTTGGCCTCCCAGCCGGGCATCGTTTCGCTGTGCACCGCGGTGAAGCCTGCATCGGCGAGGCGGGCGCGGAATCGTGCCGCGCCGTCGAACTCCAGCACGCTGCGCCACAGGTAGCGGTACAGCGCCGTGTCCCGGGTGCGCCACCACCCGGCGGGAATGATGATGCCCCAGCACACGGCATGCCAGATTCGGGTGGCGGCGGCGGAGTCGCGCACCGAGTATTCGTGCACCGCCAGGGTGGCGCCGGGGCGCAGCAGCATCCGGAGTTTCCGCAATTGCCCGTCCCGGTCGGCGAGGTTGCGGATCAGGTAGGCGGCCAGGATGCCGTCGAACGGTCCGGTGACGCCGTGCTCGGCCAATTGCTCGACGGGGGTGTGCACGAATCGCACCGACGGTGGCCAGTCCTTGGCTTGCGCCGCGTCGAGCATGCCCCGGGACGCGTCGACGGCGACGATGTCGGCCTCGGGCGCCACGGCCAGCAGAGCGGCCGTCGAGGCGCCGGTGCCGCACCCGGCGTCGAGCAGCCGTAAGCCCTTGCCGCGGTCGCGGATTCGCATGCGGCGGGCGGAGAGCAGCAGTTGGTCGTGGTAGCCGGGGCTGGCGCCGACCAGCCGGTCATAGGCGGTCGCTCCCGCATCGAACGCGGCCGACAACTGGTCGGGCGTGGGACGCGCCTCATCGACGCGCACGTTGGCGTTCCCATCCCAGCAGCACGGCGGTGGCCAGCGCGAAGCCGAACAAGAAATCCTCGACCGGGATGTCGAACGGGAAACGCAGGCCGGTGATGTGTCGAGGGTCGTAGCTGACGATGGGGGAGCTGAGCTTGGTCAGCCAGCCGTCGACCGGGACCTGGAAGCCGAGAATGATCAGCATCGACAGCCAGTAGGCCGGCCGCCGGAAGAGCCCCGTGCGCAGCACCGCCAATTCCAGCGCAATCACGGCCAATACCGCCGCCACGGCCGGAACGGTGTAGCCCACTCCCGTCATCGGCGGTTGACCCTTTCCAAAATGGTGCTGACGGCGTTGTAGGTGAGCAGCGCGCAGATCGGGATGACGATGAAGAACAGCACCTCTTCGATCGGCACGTGGAACGGGATGCTCAGGCCGGTGATGTAGGCGCCGTTGTACGTCCACACGTGCGCGGCGATGGCGATCTCGTCCCAGAGCAGGAATACCGCGGCCACGGGCCAGACCGCCGTCACCAGCCGGCGCCATTGCCGGTAAACGCCGGGACCGAACATCTCCAGGGGCGCGGTGATGGCCAGGCATGCGGCCAGGACCAACAGATATTGCCAGCGATCGGTCATGCGGCCCCCGGGGGATCCGAAACACCGGGCGAACCATTGCGCGCCCGCCACGACCGTATCAGCCCGATGCCCGCGACCTGCAGTCGTCGAGCCTTGCCGACCGTCGCCCGGTGATTGAAAACCGCGTAGTCGCTTTCTTCGATGCGATCCAGGATCTCCGAGTACAACGCCGCCGCGGCCGCGACGCACGGTTGCGAGCGGGGGCTGAGCATGGCGATACCGGGAGCGGCGAAACGGTAAGTCTCCCGGGTGATCTCGTGTTGGGCCGCCAGCGCCTCCTTGACCCGCGGATCGGTGCGGCGGTGTTGGTGACACCAGGTCAACAGCTCGCGGTCGACTCCGTGGGCGGCCAGTTCGTCGGCCGGCAGGTAGACCCGTTGCCGCAGCAGGTCTTCGTCGATGTCGCGCAGGAAGTTGGTGAGCTGGAACGCCCTGCCCAGCGCGGCGGCATAGGGCGCGGCCTCCTCGACCGGCACCACCGTGCCCAGCACCGGAAGGACCTGCAGGCCAATGGCTTCGGCGGAACCGCGCATGTAGAGGTTGAGCGCCTCGCGGTCCGGATAGTCGGTGACCGTGAGATCCATCCGCATCGACGCCAGGAAGTCGTCGAACAATTCGATGCCGATCCGGTACCTGCGCGCGGTGTGGGTCACCGCGGCGAGCACGGGATTGTCCAAATGGTCTCCGCCTGAAAAGAACTGATCGGCCAGTTGCTGGAGTCTCGTGCTGCGAATGTCGGTGCGCAGCTGGGGATCCAGGTCGTCGAGGATGTCGTCTGCGTAGCGCGCGAAACCGTAGAGGGCGTGCACCGCCGGACGCTGGTCGGGCGCCAGCAGGCGGGTGGCCAGGAAGAAGGTGCGGCCGTGCGCGGCGTTGAGTTCGCGGCAGCGCCGATACCCCTCGCGCAGGCGTGGATCGTCGATTCCGGCCGCGTCCAATTCGCTGCGGATCATGTCAACCCGGCTCCCATGTCGTGGTGTGTCGCCATCCGGTCGGTTCGGCCGGCATTGGAGCCGGTGACGCGGTCCGCGGCGAGCCGGCCCGAGATCAGCGTGGTGGGCACACCGACACCGGGGACGGTTGACGACCCGGCGAGCACCGCATTCTCGACGCCGCGCACCATGTTGGCCGGCCGGAACGGTCCGGTCTGCCCGAAGGTGTGGGCCAGCGCGAATGGGCTGCCCGCGGCCATGCCCTGCCGCGCCCAGTCCGCGGGTGTGACGACGTCCAATACCGTTGCGTCTCCGGGCAACCCGGGCAACAACCGCGCCGCCACGTCGCCGATGAGGTCGTGGACGTAGAGATCGCCGACGCTGCCCCAGTCGATGTTCCCGCGATCCAGGTTCGGTGCCGGGGCGAGCACGTAGAGCAGGTCGCGCCCGTCGGGGGCCAGCGTCGGGTCGCTGGCGGTGGGGCGGGTGACCAGGAGCGACGGATCCCGCATCAGCCGTCCGTCGCGGATGATGTCGGTGAACGTCTGATCCCAGGAGTCACCGAACAGGATGGTGTGATGCGCTGTGTCCGGCGCGACGCGGCGGCAGCCCAGGTGCGCCACGACCGCCGAAGGCGCCGGCCGCAGCCGCACGGGGCGACGCGGTGTGTGGCCCAACAATTCATAGGTCTTCGGCAATTCGGTGGTCAGCACCACCGCGTCGCAGCTGATGGGGTCCAAGCGATCCGTTCGCACGGCGCTGACCCGCCCTCCGACGCGGTCGAGCCCGGTCACCGTCGCGTTGTAACGGAATTGGACCCCGGCGTCGACGGCCGCCGCGGCAAGGGCGTCGGGCAGCGCGCGAACGCCCCCGCGCGGAAAGAACACGCCCGCGATGGTGTCCATGTACGCGATGACCGCGTACACCGCCAGAGCGTTGCGCGGCGCCACACCGGCGTACAGCGATTGAAAAGTGAAGACCCGCTGCAGCCGGGGATCGCTGATGTGGCGCCTTACTACCCGATCCCACTTGCGGAACCCGCCGATCGCGGCCAGCCGCGCCAACTGCGGCGTGAGCAACGCCAGCGGGGAATCGAAATTGGCGGCGATGAACCCGTCGAATTCGATTCGGTACAACCGCTTCAGCCACTCACGCAGCCTCCGGTAGCCCGCTGCCTGCCCGAAGCCAGCGAACTCTTCAATGGCGGTTGCCATCCGGTCGGCATCGGTGTGCACGTCGAGCGCACTGCCGTCGGCGAACACCGCCCGGTAGGCCGGATCAAGCGGCAGCAGCTCCAGCCGACCCGACCGGCTCTGCCCCACGGCCGCCAAAGTCTCATCGATGATGTCCGGCATCGTTATCACCGTCGGCCCGGTGTCGATGCGGTAGCCGTCGATGTCGAGCCGGCCGGCGCGGCCGCCCGGCCACGCTTCGCGCTCGACCACCGTGACCGCCCGCCCCCGCCCCGCCAGGTGCAACGCGGCGGACAGTCCCGCCAGGCCGGCGCCGATCACCACTACGTGCTCGCTGCGTCCTTTGATGGTCCGCATATCAGCATGCTCCCAAACTTGTGGCGCTCATTCGACGCGATCCGTACAGGCGGCCGCCATTTTGTCCAGCGCGGCACGGACGGGTTCGCCGATCGGGGTGTCGCCAAGGTGGTCGCGCGCCGACGCGACGCGGTCGCTGATCATCTCCTCGATCATCGCGAGGGCCCCGGTCTTGACGATCAACGCCTTCCACCGATCGAGCGCATCGTCGTCGAGGACATGCCCGTACATCAATTCGTTCATTTCTGCGCGGGTCGTCGGATCGGCCAGCTGGTGTGCTGTCACCACCACGCTAGTTGCCTTGCGTTCCAGCAGATCTCCGGAACACGGCTTCCCCGTGGTCGCCGGCGAGCCGAAGACGCCGAGGACGTCATCGCGAAGCTGGAACGCTTCCCCGACGGCGGCGCCGTACCGGCCCAACCGTGTCATCGTTCGATCGTCGCAACCGGACATCGCCGCCCCGATCTCTAGGGGCCGCCGCACGGTGTAGTTGCCCGACTTGCGCCGCGCCACGTCGAGGACGGCCTCCAGCGAAGGCATGTGCCGGACGTCGCTCGTCAGGTCGCCGAACTGACCCATCGCCAGCTCGGTGCGCATCGTGTCGTAGCGGGGCCACGCCCGCTGCACGCCCGCGGATTCGACACCGCTCTCGCGCAGCATCTGTTCGGACCAGATCAGGCAGAGGTCACCCAGCAGGATGGCGGCCGATTCGCCGAACCGCCGAGACGAGCCGGATAACCCGCGCTCGCGGTGCCATTGGGCGAATCGAATGTGTGCCGAGGGCCGCCCCCGCCGTTCGGGCGAACCGTCCATGACATCGTCTTGCAGCAGCGCAAACACGTGTAGCAACTCGAAACTGGCGGCCGCCCGCAACGCGGACTCGCCGGGCGCGCCACCGCACAGCCATCCCAGATACGCGAAGGTCGACCGCACGCATTTGCCGCTGGAAATGAACGTTGTCAGGATGTCGCTCGCGGCGTCGATGCGCGTGTCGTCAAGCTCGCGACGCCGCGGCGCGATGAAGTCGGCGAGGTGGGCGAGAACTGCGTATCGCACGTGCGAGCGCCACTCGTCGAAGTCCTGCACATCTGGCCGTTCCGCCGCGATCACCGGCGAATCTGTGGCGGGTGTCAACGACAAAGCACCCATCTTGGCCACGCGCTCCCTCCTGGCCGGCTTGGCATTCCCAGGTTAGATCGGCTCAAACAACGCGGTCCGACAGCTCTGAACCGCTCCGATCGACCCTTCTGGACCTCGGAAGACCTTACCCATCACCTTCAAAAACTTAAACATTAACTTACTGAAGCTCTCCTCGGCCCGCCAGTCGGGAGCGGCTGGTAAAGCGGCGTCGCTTCGGCCGTTCGCTCCCGGCCGGTCCATCACCGAGGATCACTTCATTCAATTAACCATTAACGAACTTAACTGTTTGGCGGTTCAGGGATATGCTCACATTCTTATGGAAGCTGACGGGCAGCGCTGGAGCCGCGATGCGCTGGAGTCGCTGATCTCTGCCGATCTGCGAGAGATATCAGCCGAATCCGACCAGATCGGGCGGCAGTTCGCGATGTCGAATCATCTGCGGCCCAACGACTTCCGCGCATTGATGTATGTCATGGTGGCAGAGGACGCGGGTCGCCCGATGACCTCTGGTGATCTAAGCCAGCGGATGGGGCTGTCGGGTTCGGCCATCACCTACCTCGTCGATCGGTTGATCGATTCGGGACACATCCGCCGCGATTCACACCCGGACGATCGTCGCAAGGTCGTCCTGCGGCATGGCGAAACCGGCCTGGCTACTGCCAAGTCGTTCTTCAGTCCGCTGGGCGCCCTCACCCGGGTCGCCCTGGAGGAGCTGCCCGACGCGGACTTGATGGCGGCCCACCGGGTGCTCGGCGCGATGATCCACGCGATGCAGCGATTCCAGGGCGACGTAAGCGACCCCCGGCCATGAGCGGCACCTCCGAGCTGGCTTTTTGCGGTTTGACGGCATTGCCGG